>JAVYSG010000033.1:0-14850 GCA_038729325.1 Thermoplasmataceae archaeon
GTTCCAACAGTCATAGGCGGTGTAAATGATCAGTATCTCGGAGACATAATCAGGTTTGGACTTTCCAACATTGATGTTGTCCGGGCAGTTAATTTCCAGCCTGTGAGCCTTGTAGGAAGAATGCCTGACAGAATGAGGGAGAAACAGAGGATTACAATCCCTGGAGCAATAAAGAAGATTGAGCAGCAGACCGACGGTCTCATAGGAAGAGAGGATTTCTTCACTGTGCCCTCAACAGCCAAAGTTTCAGACTTTGTTGAACAGCTGAAGGGTAAGGAGATGTACAAACTCTCAATTCACTTCGCCTGTGGTATGGGCACATATCTCTTCAAGGATGATGACAGGATTATCCCCATAACCAGGTTCATTGATGTGAGGGGAATGTTCGAGAAGATCGGGGAACTTGCCGATGAGATAAAGGGGTCCAACTTCAAGAGACTCAGCAAAGCCGTGACTGTCCCCAAGCTGCTCCTCAGCCTCAACAAGTTTGTGGATTACGAGAAGGCCCCGAAGGACTTCAAGCTGAAGGATATGATATACAACGCCTTCACCGAGGGAGACTACCATGGGCTCAAGGCTTTCCACTACAAATCGATGTTCATCGGTTTCATGCACTTCATGGATCCGTACACATATGATGTTGACAGAGTGGAGAGGTGCGATATCCACTATGCGATGCCTGACGGCAGGGTTGTTCCTTTCTGCGCGTTCAATGTTATTCCAGAACTCTACAGGGATGCAACGCAGAGAAAATACTCAATACCGGCTAAAACCTATGAGGAGAGGACAGGAAAGATACTCAAGAAAGACAAGTACTTCAGGGAATACACGAAGGAAGACAAGAGAAGAATACTTGCTTTCTATGAGCAGAGCATAGGCAGGAAGCTCAGCGAAGATGAAATAGGTCTCAACCTTGAAGAAGCCATCCCGGTGATTTCTTCACAGAGACCCGAGTAATCCCAAATTTTATTTTTAAATACCAATACCTTTACTTAATTGCAGTACGAAATTTTTGACCATACCGGTGACGTTGGCCTGAAGTTTTTCGGGCATTCATACGAGGAGCTTTTTTCATCCGCCGTCGCAGGCATGGCAGGAATTATGGGACACCAATCGGGCAGGCATCATTTGATCTCCAGAAAGGAGATCATCTCTGATGGAGGGTACGAACTTATCCTGTATTCCATTCTTTCCCGTGTCCTATACTATTTTGAGGCCCATTCGGAACTCTACTCCTCTGCGGATTTTCCTGAAGGAATTATGCCAGGCAGAACACCGGTGCTGCTCAGAGGATACAGAATCAATTCCCGGTTCGTGTATGATTATGTAATCAAGGCACCCACCTTTCACGAACTGGTACTCCGTCCTTCTGAGGGTTACGGCACAATAGTTTTTGATATCTGAATAGCCTCTTTTCAGCGTATGGCCGTTACTTGTTAATTTTGTGACATGCGATTCTGCAACTTCGGCAATGATCAAGATTTTAATCGAAATGATATAACCCTTTCAATGACTAGTCTTGTTCCGAAGAAAATCTTCTTCACACGGGGAGTGGGAAGGGGGCAGAGCCAGCTTCAATCCTTTGAGGAAGCACTCAGGGATGGGGGAATCGCCCCATACAATCTTGTGGGCATCAGTTCCATTTTCCCGCCATTTGCAGAGACTGTTTCCAGGGAAGAGGGGCTCCGGCTGCTGTCTCCAGGGCAGATTCTGTTCACTGTTCTTGCAAGGAACTCATCAGACGAGCTGAACAGAATGATTTCTGCAGCCATAGGATATGCCATACCAACCGACAGAAGCAGGTGGGGATATCTCAGCGAGCATCACAGTTTTGGAGAAACTGAGAAGACTGCAGGATATTTTGCTGAGAAACTGGCAGCGGAAATGCTTGCCAGCACAATGGGATCCAACGATAAACTGATCTGGAATCAGGATAAGGAGGAATATGTCCTGGAGAACAGGATACTGACAACAAAGAACATATGCTCGACTGCTGTCGTGATGAAGTCTGGTGAATGGACTACCGTAATAGCCGCAGCCGTTCTGATCGTAGAGGAGTAAGCTATGGACCAGTCCATTGAAGAAAAATGGCAGAAGAGATGGGCAGAATCCCACATCTTTGAACCTGAAACAGACTCTGGCAAAAAAAAATTCATGATTACTGTTCCATGGCCATATACCAACGGTCCTCTGCATGTCGGCCACGGAAGGACATATACCCTTGCTGACATAATTGCAAGGTATAAGAGAATGACCGGTTACAATGTTCTCTTCCCCATGGCTTTCCATCAGAGCGGAACCCCGATTCTTGCATTTTCAGAGAGAATAAGACTCAACGACGAAAAAACCATCGGGCAGTATAGAGACAACCTCTCCGAATATGAGGACCCTGATAACATAGAAGCCATAATTGAATCCTTCAGGAAACCTGAGAACATTGCCGCTTACTTTTCAGAGAGGATAGTAAAGGATTTCACCAGCCTTGGATATTCAATGGACTGGACCAGGCGTTTCACATCTGCTGATCCCTTCTATCAGAACTTTGTTGTGTGGCAGTTCGAGAAGCTTCATGAAAAGGGTCTCATCAAAAGTGGCAGATATCCCGTACTTTACAGCACTGATGATCAGAATGCAGTAGGCGAGGACGACATCAGCGACGGTGACATCGACAAGGTAACAATTGAGGAATACACAGCCGTGATCTTCAGAGGCACTGATTATTCACTGGTGGCAGCCTCATTGAGGCCAGAGACCATATTCGGCATAACGAATCTGTGGATTTCTCCTGAAGGAGACTATGTTCTTGTTGAGATCGATGGAGAAAAATTTGCAGTTTCCAGGCAGGCTGCAGAAAAGCTTATGCTGCAGCGTGATGGAGTCACAGTTATTGGTAATATCCGGAATTCGCAGATTCTGTCACAGGAATTCAGCGCACCACTAAGCGGCAGAAAGCTGCGTGTATACCAGGCAGAGTTTGTGGATCCAGACAACGGCACAGGAGTGGTGTATTCCGTTCCAGGGCATGCAGTATGGGACTTTGTTGCCATGAAAGAGTATGCCATAGGTGTTGACCCTGTTAGTATAATAGAAGTGCCTCCCGATCCAGGTGTCACAGTTCAGTCCCTGGTGTCTCAGGCCGGTATAGCAGGTATAAGTGATTCAGAACTTATTCGGGAGGCAACGCAGAAACTGTACAGGGAAGAATTCTATTCCGGTACCATGAACGACAGAAACGGAAAATATTCAGGCATGACTGTCCAGCAGGCCAGGGAATCAATAAGGAATGACCTTTTTTCCCAGAAGCTTGGTTTCATTTTCTACGAGACCTCAAGACATGCCGCAACGCGTGCAGGTTCAAAGGTCGTAGTTGCGGTGATGAAAGATCAGTGGTTCATCGACTACTCCGTACCATGGTGGAAGAAACAGTCCCACGATCTAGTTGGAAGAATGTCCTTTTTCCCTGAGTTTTACAGAAATGCAATGAATGATGCCATCGACTGGCTTCGTGAAAGGCCATGCGCCCGCCGGAGGGGGATCGGCACCAGGTTGCCATTCAACAGAGAATGGGTAATAGAATCTCTTTCTGATTCAACCATATATCCTGCTGTTTACACAAATTCAGTTCAGCTCAGGGAGATTTTCCGACTGCTTGGCAGGATTCCTGAGGAACTGATGGATTTCATATACGGATCAGGAGACATGAGTATACTTGCAGGATTTGACAGGAAGATCCAGGATCTCGCGACTGAAGCCAGAAACAACCTTGAATACTGGTACGGTGTTGATATAAGGCTTACAGCGCACCCGCATCTCAGCAACCACCTTTCATTCTATGTTATGAATCATGCTGCTCTGTTTCCCGAGAAACTGCAACCCCGGGGCCTGATAATATCCGGACTGGTAATATCAAACGGTGCCAAGATCTCGAAAAGCAAGGGGAACGCAATATCGCTTCTCAGGATTTCACACCGTTATTCTGCAGATCTTTACAGGCTGTTTGTTGCAGTCAATGCTGACATAGCTTCCACACTTGACTGGAATGAAGAGGAAATTCAGGCTGTCAGGAAGAAATACGAAACCTTTCTGTCAATGGTTTCCAACCACGAACATGATCCAGGTTTTATTTCCACGCAGATAGAAAGCTGGTTTGAATCAAGGTTCAACCAGCACCTTGAAGATTATTTCCAGGGAATGGAGAAATTTGACCTCAGGGGGGCAATAATTTCAATATTCTACGAGGTCATGAATGATATCAGGTATGTGGAACAGAGAGGTGGAAATACAGGATATGCAATATCCCGCATCCTGGATCGATGGATTCTGGCTCTGGCACCGGTGATACCCCATACCTGCGAAGAGCTGTGGGAATCCATGGGCAGGGAAGGGTTTGTGAGCACCACCATAATGGACAGGGATCAATCCGGCCCGGTTGACAGCGAAATCCTTTCCGCAGAGAAGTATCTGCAGAAGCTGATACAGGATGTACGTGATATAATCAGGGCAACTTCCATAGATCCCGCAACAATAGATATCAGCGTGTGCGGCAGCGAAATGAGGAAACTGGCCCTTTTGCTGGCTGAAAACAGAGTAACTGAAGCGACGCCGCGCCTGAAACCTTTCATTGGTGATTACATGAAGAACAGGAAAAACATAGACACGTCCATCAGCGGAGAAGCTGCCATTCTCAGGGAAAACCTTCCTTACCTTGAAAAGACCTTCCAGTGCCAGATCAACATAAGCGAGAACTCACCTGTTCCAGGGAAAAAAATTGCCTGGCCCGGGAGGCCTGTAATAACACTGAAGCCATCGCAGTGAAAAACTGAGGAAGCCATCCGGTATCCATCCCATTTCGATATTTAATTAAACAGATCAGGCATTTCGGCATTATGGCTGAAGATAACCATGGAAAATCATTCAATTCACCGCTGGAAGAGCGGGTATATTATTCAAGACTCCTGGGGAAGGATTCATCGCTGGTACTGCATGGAGGCGGAAACACTTCCGTCAAGGTCACAGAAAAGGATCATACGGGCAGGGATATCCCTGTTCTTCGGGTGAAGGGTAGTGGATCCGATCTTGCCACAATTACGGAGTCCGGTTTCACCGGCCTCAGGATAGACGATCTTCTGGCTGCCAGAAAGATAGGGCAGATGTCGGATGAGGAAATGGTTTCCTACCTGAGGAAAAGCATGGTGGATCCTTCCGAACCTTCGCCAAGCGTGGAATCATTCCTCCATGCATTCATACCGCACAGGTATGTGGATCATTCCCATTCAGATGCAATACTGTCAATAACCAACACCACAATGAAACCGGACGAAATAAAAAACATACTGGGAAATGTAATTGTTATTCCGTATATTCCACCGGGTTTCAAGCTCGCGAAAGCTCTTCTGGAGGCAATAGAATCCATGAGCCATGGGATAACAGGAATTGTGCTTTCACGCCACGGTCTTTTCACCTTTGGTGACAGTGGAAAGGAAAGCTATGATCGGCACATGGAGATAGTTGCTGCTGCAGAAAAATATATCAACGGAAAGCTGAAGGGGACCGATCTCTTTCCAAAGAAATACGAAAGGGCAGATTCTACTGCAGTGGAAGCAATGCTTCCTGCAATCCGGGGGCTTCTTTCCAGGTCAAGGAAGAAAGTTCTGAAAATTGCAACAGACGAGGCATCATTGAAGATCTCCATGTCATATGAAGCGGAGAAACTGTCAACCAATGGTCCTGCCACTCCGGACATGCTCATCAGGACAAAGTATGATTACGCCTATATAGACGATGTATCCAGATCGGCTGAAGTGATTGATGCATTTGCCGCAAAATACAGGGAAGAGTATGAAAAATATGTGAAAGGCTTCTCAATGCACGATCCGTATCCGTCATGTATGGTAATAAGAGGATACGGACTTGTAACTGCCGGAATAAACCCAAGGGAAGCATCAATAGCAATGGACCAGATGAGGCATTCTCTCCTGGTGAATGCGAGGGCCATGAGGCTTGGAGGAAACTCATTCATATCAAGAAAGGAGGCATATGACATGGAATACTGGCCCCTTGAGGAGGCGAAACTGAAGAAATTCCATCCTCGTCCCCTTGAGGGCCATGTATCAGTGGTCACTGGCGCAGCGAGTGGAATTGGACTTGAAGTAGCCAGGAAACTTTCCCTGAACGGATCGGTGGTCATTGCGTGTGATCTTGATCCTGAGGTGACAGGTGTTTCAAAGAAAATTGAATCAGAATCAGGGAATCCTGTTGTCCCGGCAGTCATTGATATTTCAAGCGAAGCGGCCGTTGAAAAGGCATACAGGAATGCAGTGCTGGAGTACGGTGGGATTGATGTGCTGTTCAACAATGCAGGAGTTCTCAGGAGCAGCCTTATTGAGGATACAACCGTTGAAGACCTTGATCTCCACTACAGGGTTAACGCACGGGGCACATTCCTGATGACCCGTGAAGCATTCAAGATAATGAAGTCCCAGAACATCGGCGGGAACATGGTCTTCAATATAACAAAAAATCTCACAAACCCCGGTCCCGGAATGTTATCATATGGATCGACAAAGGCATTTGCCGCACATGTCTGCCATTATGTTGCAAAGGAAGGGGGAAAATATGGAATCCGGGCTAATATTGTCAATCCGGATAAGATATTCAGAGGATCAAAGATATGGGAGAATGGAGTTCTTGAGGCCAGAGCTAAAGCAAAGGGACAGACAGTGGAACAGTATAAGACCCAGAATCTGCTGAGAAGGGAAGTACTTCCTGATCATGTTGCAAATGTTGTACTTGCACTGATAAACGAGGATGTCTTTGGAGCTACCACTGATGCAATGATACCAGTTGATGGAGGCATCATCTGATTAGAAGTTCTCTCAACACCCGGGCAATACCCAGGTCAATGCCGAAATTCCTGAAATCTCTCTTCACTGCGGGAATTGCCGTAATGTTGGCAGGTCTTGCAAGCCTTCCATTTCTTGCATCCATCAGAAGAGAAAAAAGCTTCCCGTAATGGCCGAATTTTTTCCGCACTGCACTCCCGTAGCTTATCTTTATCTCCTCAAGATCTTCCTCATGGGACAGTGTCTGGTAAAGAGTTTCCGCACACATTAGGGATGGGAGAATGCCCTCTCCGGTAATGGGACTTACAGTTCCAATGGATTCTCCCACACCTATTACCCTGCCTTGAAACATTCTGTGGAATAGCGGCTTCAGCCTCAGGTCCCTCGCCATTACCGCCGAATGATCGGGATTTCCAAGGCTTTTCTTTATGAGATCCTGTGAATCTGATCCTGCCCCAACATGGAAACCATTTTCCAGAGGGAATTCCCAGTAATACCCTCTGCCCTTTGGAAAGTATCTGAAATAAAATCCCGTATGACCTGCTGATCCCGTATGGTATTCTGTGGTATGCATTGTGTAATCATCCGGAGCAATACCAAGATAGTGCCTGGAAATCCCTGTGGCATCAACAAGGATGTCATTGTTTCCCGGCCCGGGTGCCCGTGATCTCTCAACACCCACTGGGGAAACCAGGTCAGCCTCGAACCGGTTCTTGTCTATTGTGCATAATCCCGTTGATCTGAAATGCAGTTCCGGCATATCGTTTCCCGTAAGGATCACGGAATCAGCTCTCCTCTGGATGTATTCGCTCCCATCTGTGCCTGCAAGCCCAGCAAACTTCCTGAAGGAGACTTCGTTTGTTGCATATCCGCAAGGTATCCGGAATCCTGGCTTCTTTGGGTCATACAGTTTGACATCAATGCCTGAACTGAAAAGCCTCCTTGCAAGGTATGATCCGGCAATCCCCGATCCTGCTATTATTATCACACTGGAGCATGTTACCCGTAAATAATACCTGTTGCGATATACCAGTTAAATGAAGATCGCCATAAAGTTCGGCTACATTGGATGGGATTTTAGCGGGTTTCAGGCCGGAAACGGTGAGAACAGTGTCGAGGATACCATCACAGAAAACCTTGCAAGAATTGGTGCCTCTCCGGAGATACATTGCGCCGCCAGAACCGATAGAGGGGTTTCTGCCCTCTCCAATGCCTTCACTGTTGAAAGCAAACTCCCAGCCCAGCGTATATTAGGATCACTGAACTCCATGGTTGACAGCATTATATTCCACTCATGGAGCTATGTTCCGGATTCCTTCAATCCACGGCACTGCGAAAGCAAAACTTACCGCTATATGCTGGATAGAAGCGAGATATCGCACAGAGAACTTATTCTACCCCAGCTCAGGATGTTCACCGGTACCCATGACTTTTCCGCATTTTCCAGGCACGACGGGAGGAATCCTGTCAGGACAATAGATTCCATTCATATGACAGAGGAAGGCGGCACCATAATGATAGATTTCACTGCCAGGAGTTTTGTCTGGAACCAGATCAGGAGCATTATTGCATTTGTTGTGGAAAGCAATGCCTCTGGAGAGATCCATGACCCTTTCCTGCTGAAGGATCGCTATCCGAAAATTGCTCCTGCCACTCCGCTGATACTCATGGATGTCAGATATCCTGACGTGGCATTCAGCACATCAGTCGGAAGATCAAAACTTTCAGCATTCAGCCGCAGACTGAGGGAATTGCAGTTCCGAGGATTGGTTTCGGACCAGCTGCTCAGTGGAATCACAGGAATAAGTAGTAATATGAGGAGATAATCCACTTCGAATGGGGTACAGGGCACAGGCCATTTCCATCAATGCTTCAAGGGCCGTCTATGCCCTGAACTGGTTCAATATTGCCCCGGGTCTCCAGTATATATCCAGGGACCTTGATCTTACTATTGTTCAGCTTGGCATAATGACAACGGCATTTTATATTGGCCTCTCTGTATTCCAGCTTGCTGGAGGTTTACTTGCATCAAGAATAGGCAACAGGGCCACGGCTTCCCTTGGCATAACCATACTTGGAGCTGCGGTGATTGGGACAGGATTTTCCCAGAATCTTCCTGACCTTTTCGCTTCACGCCTCTTTGCAGGTATGGGGTCTGCCCTTTTCTTCTCCCCTGCACTGGGAATGATTTCTGAGATTGTGCCACAGGATAAATACAGTTTTCATGTTGGATTATTCAATGGTTCCTTCAATCTCGGTGGAGGAATAGGGATAATCGGCTGGAATTTTCTGGATCAGGCATTCAGCTGGCGTATCCCTCTATTTCTCTCCGGAGGCATAATGATCGCACTTGCAGCGGAAAACTACATTATCCTCAGAGGTGCGAGGACAAACACCTTCGGAACGAAGGTCTTCAGCAGGGCAGGTGAGGTGCTGAGGTCCAGGCTTGTATGGATTCTGCCCATTGCGGCACTTTCCGGCATCCTTTCTGAGACAGTTATAGGACAGCTCTTTGTTTACTATGCGGAAACAGGGCTCCACATGTCTCCAGATATTGCAAGCACCCTGGGCACCACATATCTCATCATAGGTTTCGTTGGTGGAATGGTTGGGGGCTACATTTTCGGGAAGACAAAGAGGAGAATTCTGATGTTCCTGGCATGGTCACTCATGGTGGGTGCATTCACTGCTGTAATATGGGTCACATCAAGCTTCATACTGCTATTCATTCTTCTGGTGCTTCTGGGCATCCTCACTGTAAATGTGCTGTCAATGCTCTACACCCTGACGGCTGAAGGCACCAGAGATCGTGGCATGGTCTCATTTGCCCTTTCATTCGTTAACTTTGTGCAGAATATTATCGGATCATTCAGCCCATTATTGTTTTCCCTCGTTTATGATCACTCAAACTATACATTTTCGTGGATCACAATAGGGACTATAGGTGTCGCATGCGTATCCGCAGGATATTTGTCCCTGGGATACCTCAGATCTGAAATATATGGCAGACAGCCATTCTTTAATACTGATTCCAGATAATCAGGAGTGTTATTCTCAGCCGTTTCAGATAAATTCAACCAGCTCTCCGAAACACGAAAAAGACTGGAACTCACGCAGATACTGGTTGACCTGTTCAGGGAATCAGGACATGATCTGAAAACCCTGACCTACCTGATTCAGGGAAAACTTGGTCCCGATTATCTGGGCATAGAACTTGGCCTTGCGGACAAACTCATTCTAACGGCACTTGCAGGCATATCCGGAAAAACTGAGGAAGAAATAAACGCCATGTTCATGAAATCCGGGGACCTCGGATCTGTAGCCAGAGAGGTTACAGAAGCCAAGTCGCAGAATTCACTTTTTTCACACGATCTGACTGTGGAGGCAGTCCACTCATCTCTGATGAAGCTTGCTTCCGTCAGGGGAGAGGGGAGCGTGAAGAACAAGATTCGGATATTTCAGGACCTCCTGCTTAACGGAACTCCTGATGATGCACAGTACATTACAAGAATTGCAACGGGCAAGCTAAGGCTTGGAGTATCTGACGCAACCATACTTGATGCTCTCGTCAGTGCTTTTTCCACCACGGATAAGTCCGCTGAGATAGTTGAGGCATACAATTTCCATCCGGATATAGGTTATGTGGCGGATCTTCTATCCAGCGGGCGTGAATCGGAGCTTTTAAACGTGGGGCCTGAACCCATGGTTCCTGCCAAGGTAATGCTTGCGGAGAGACTCCCCGACATACCGCAGATACTGCAGAAAATGGGCGGAAGGGCAGCCTTTGAGTATAAATATGATGGAATGCGAACACAGATACACTATTATGGAGGCCAGGTAAAGATCTTTTCAAGAGGCACTGAGGAAACCACTTCAAATTTCCCCGACATAACCAGGAACTTCAGGTCCACATTTTCGGTGGACTCATGCATTCTTGACGGCGAGGCTGTGCCGTATAATCCGGAAACTGGGGAGCTGTATCCCTTCCAGATGGTTTCGCAGAGGAGAGGAAGAAAATATGATCTTGACAGGCTGGAAGCAGACGTTCCACTTGTGGTGTTCCTCTTCGATGTACTTTACCTGAACGGTGAACCCCTGCACCGGAAACCCTATCTGGAAAGGCGCAAGATACTTGAAAATCTGTTCTCTCCCAACGATTCCTTCAGGACAGCCACTCAGATAGTTTCCGATAACCCCGATGAAGTTCAGAAATTCTTTGATGAATCAATAAATTCTGGCTGTGAGGGCGTGGTTGCCAAAAATGTAACGGAACAGTCCATATACCGTGCGGGTGCAAGGGGATGGCTCTGGATCAAGCTGAAGAGAGATTATCAGTCCGAGTTCGAAGATTCGCTTGATCTGACGGTTATCGGGGCATTCAGTGGCCATGGCAGGAGAAAGGGCACATATGGGGCACTTCTCATGGCGGCATATAACAGTGATACAGATGTTTTCGAATCAATATGCAAGCTGGGTACTGGCTTCACTGATGATGTACTGTTTGCCCTGCCGGGAAAGTTCCAGGACCATATTGTCCCGGACAAACCGGCAAGGGTTGAATCGCTTCTGCAGCCCGACGTATGGATTGAACCCTATTTCGTGATGGAGATAATAGGTTCTGAAATCACTGTGAGCCCCGTGCATTCATGTGCATTTGGAAAAGTTGAAAAGGGCGCTGGCCTGGCCATAAGGTTTCCAAGATTCACAGGGAAATGGCGCCAGGACAAGAAACCAGAGGATTCAACGAGCACACTTGAAATACTGGAAATGTTCCATGATCAGAAAAAAAGAATTAAGGGCTGAAAAGCCCTAAAACGGGAATTGTTCAGAAATCGTCTCTGGGTGGTCTTCCCCTTCCGCCCTGGTTATTGTTGTTGTAGTAACCGCCGCCGCTTCCGCCTCTTCTGAAGTTTCCGCCACCGCCGGTTCTCCTGGGGCCTCTGAAGGTGTTCTCATATTCCTTCTCGCTCATGTCAACTTCATCGTTGACCTCTGAGACTTCTTCTTCTCCAACTTTCAGGGTGCCATACTTGCCCACGTTGAGCCTCATGTGCCCCCTGACCAGCGAAATGTAACCGTTATCTATGAAAAGCGTCTGGCCATCAGTTGCCTGACCAGCCTGGTCGCCCCACAGTGACAGTATTATCTTTCCTGTTTCATCGCCAATATAGACCTCTGTTACGGATTTATCTTCTCCAAATCTGGTCTGTATTTCCTTCGGTTCGCCTACGCTAACAACCTTGGCAAGGACATTTACTCTCCTTGATTCTGGTGTAAGGTCTTTTATTTTGGTAGTTCCTTCCATTCTATTACTTCCTTTGTCTGTATAGAAGACTAAGACTAATTGTGTTTCGATATTTAAATAATACGCAAGATTGAAGGTTCGAAATTCGCATGCCACAAATCAAGGTCAGGAAGTTTTTACAGATCATCCAGTCTTTCCATCGTCCACGGCATGACCTCCCTTATGAAGGCAGGCCCGTGATGGGCGAAAAAGTCCAGCTTTCCGGGTGTTACGAAGAATCTGCCTTGAGTAACGGCGTGCATACTTTCCCATTTTCTGTCCTTTATGAGCTTTTTCTGCATTTCCTGATCAAATTTTCCATACATCTTCGGTTCATAGAAGATAACATCAGGATCTGATTCCCTGACATAATCCATGCTGGGCTGAACCCATTCAGAATCAGCTTTTCTATAGATGCTGTTCACTCCCATAAGCGATAACGCATCAGTTATATAGCTCATGGAACCAAATGATACGGGTCCACCGAGATCAATCTCCAGATATCCGGTCAGTGCAGGATGCCTTCTTACAGAACCCAGGTGCTTCATAAGTTCAAAGTTCATGTATTTGGATTCATCTATGCGTCCGGTAACTATACCAACCCTGGACACAAGGTCCAGTATCCCTGCCACTGATGATGGGAGTTCAAAAATAAACACTGGATACCGTTCTGACAACTTCATTGCAAATTCCTTCTGGTATCCGGATATTGCCAGTATAAGGTCAGGTCTCACCTCATCCAGAACTTCCATTCTGGCGCTCCCGTAACTCCCCACACGCCTTATTCCTGCAACTTCTTTGGGTCGCTGACAGAATGCAGAGATTCCAACAATATTACCGCCAAGGCCAAGCTCAAAGAGTATCTCAGTCACCGCAGGGCTGAAACTCACTATCCTCTCCGGGTTTACAGGCACATTTACTTCCCTGCCTGTGTGATCAATGAGCACTTTCGAATCCATGACAGGTTAACTGAACAATGAATAAAGCTTTAAGCCGTGGAAGCCAGCTTCTCCGCCTTTTCTCTTGTGGGAAGGAAAGGAAGGAAAAGCAATGACCCGATGGCAAATGGAAACATGTAAAGTATGGCCGTTGGCACATTGACAAACAGTGTGAAAAATGTGATGACTGCAGCGCCTATGCCACCTCCAACCGTCTGCCCTATCCCCCATACCAGACCATTGGATGCGCCGGAAAATTCCTTTGGAACAACCTGTCCAACATATCCGAGGAAAACTGGAAACCCACTATATGCGGCAAAAGCATAACCCCCGTAGAAAATAATTGTCAGAATGAAGTTATGGTAGAAGATAAGGAAAAGACCGAAGAATACCGTGGAAAGAACAAATGTAACGATAACCGTGAATCTCCCCCCATGAGTTGCTGTGACTCTCCCAAAATAAGGCTGTCCAATGACCGGGAATATATAGGCAAGGGTGATTATGGTAACCATAAGCGTCTTGCTCCTGAATGTCTCGTCGAATAACGTGGGAATGAATGTGATGGTACCTGTCAGGAAAAGCGACCGGACAAAAACTGCTGCTGTCAGCATATATAGAAACGGCATAAATGCTTTCATGTTCCTCCTCTTTTCTGACCTGTCCCTGGAATCAACCCTGAGAGATTTTCTGCCCTGCTTTACTTCAAGTCCTCTAAGGCCAATGTAGATAACACCCGCACTCACAATACTGTAAAGGGTATAAATCAGAAGCCCGTGAAAATCACCAAGTGCAGTCATGAGGAATACAATCACCAGAGGCATGACTGCCCTCCCAAGACTTCCAAATGATCCGTTAACCCCCATTGCGCTTGGAGCGGATCTTGCCTCAAATGTTGACCTCAAGACTGCTGCACCAAGTGGGTGATAGAAAGCTTGCCCTACTCCAAGGACAGTTGCACCTGACAGTATCAGGGCAAGCGTGTAGCCCTTTATTAGAAACGGAAGTGCCAGAAGAAAAGATGAAAGAGCAAGGATGAGGATGCCTGCTGCTATGAGTGATCCGTGGTTTCCTTTGCGATCGGCGTAATTTCCTACCGGGGTGCTGAATATCCCTGAAATTATATTAAAAATTATGGCCATTGCTCCCAGATATGGTATTTTTATCCCGGGCAGTTCAACGTAATAGGTTATCAAGGTGGGATAAAGCAATGTGGTGCCATCATTGGAGAAATGACCCAGAGAAGTGAAGGCCAGAGATCGCAGCTTACCGTACATCGTTTTGCGGATCGAATATTCATATTTAACGGTGATTTAGCACCATGCATAATTAATATGATATGATCAGATGAAGCGGCAATGCAAACTGATACCATGGACAAGTATCAGTCAGTATTTTTCTCGGTGGAAATAAGAAATGAAACATATATAACAGTGAAGTAAAATAAAGGGATTATAAGCGATGTTGAAAGGATGTTCGATGTAACTCTCTCTTTTATTCCATGTACCGGCCCACATATCCGCGCAAAATAGTTGAAACATTATCAGAGGTAACTGGGTTTGATCTATATCACTCAGTTGCAGATATGGGATATGAAACCCTCACCAGTGTGTATGAATCAGCTTTGCGTAAATCCAGCAGAAATTACAAATCCACAGGAAACACTGTGCGTGGTCTGGAGCACCCCGGCTCACTATTCAGAGGCAATTACCGGAAATTCCGGTTTCAGAATGCCAGAAGTTCACAATGGAAGCATTTATTGCCCTTATTGATACGCGTCGTATGCAAT
>JAVYSG010000034.1:0-5235 GCA_038729325.1 Thermoplasmataceae archaeon
CCTTTTCTGGAAGCTATCTCCATAATCCTGTTGATAACCTTAAGGGGCTTCTGCGTTGGGTGTGTTGGATTTCTGATTCGTTCTCTTCCCTGACAGATGGGGCTCTCGATGAAGTTGTGCATTTCACTCTGCTTCCCAAAGTTCCACGTATGTCCCTTATTCCACATACATACAATTAATTCACAGCTGTTGAGGAAACCTGCTTTGTACAGTTTCGGCGGTGGATTAGTTTTATGCCATACCACAAACTGGAAGGTGTCAAATAAGCTGTCAAATGCTTCATGCCACTTTCCAAGCATATTGTAACTGCAGAAGGCAAATATGTTTCCAGTGGGCTTCAGAACCCTGGAGAATTCGTAAACCCACTCCGAGGGAACGAAATCAACTTTATCCCATTCTGCCAGATCATTGTTGAAGTCTTTTCGCCATGACATTTTTATGTTTCCAGTAGAATAAGGACTGAGATTGTATGGAGGGTCCGTGAATATCAGGTCTACACTTCTGTCTGAGACCTGTTTTATTAGATCTCTAGCGTCTCCAAGTTTAATATTATACTCCATTCGCCCGCAGTGAAATATAATCAGACAATTCATTAAGGTTGCGCAACCACTGTTCCGCTGAAACTGCTGAAAGCAGACTGGTTTTTCATAAGTATAAGCTGGCTGAAACTTATAAGCAAGTCTGTATTGTCAAAAGTGAACAATGAAAGATGCAGATGCTGATGGAAGGGGTGCTCATTGCAAATCAGATACCCAGGGAGTAGTTCCAAGAGTCGATCCGGAGAAATGTGAAGCAAAGGGCGAATGCACACGAGTTTGCCCGTATGATGTATTTGAAATTCGACCCAGAACATCCGCTGAAATTTCTAATTTAGGTTTTCTAGGACGCATAAAAGCAAAGGCTCATGGCAACAGAATTGCAGGGACGCCGGGCCTTGACCGATGCCATTCCTGCAGTGATTGTGTTAGTGCGTGTCCTGAAAATGCCATCCGTCTGTTTCCCAGAAATTACTGATATAGCAGGGTAAATTGTTAAAGCTGAATACCCGACTGCTGCATTTATCCGACATCCTCTACATCGCAAGCAATGGGAGGCACCTGCTTCATAGACGGCGTCTCCTTCATGTATTCCAGAGGCATTATTCTGTCTTCCACCATTTTTCGTGGTCTATCAGGTTTCAATTTCCGCATGTCCACGGTATTTAAAAGCTGATAATTTTACGGCATTGGAACAGATAACAGTTCATCAACATTGCAGAATAAGCGGCTTTCCTGCTCAGAATGCTGTAATTTAATACTGATCGTACAGATACAGTGTCCCATACATACCTGCCAGCAGTTCTGCACTTATGAGTGATCGGGCTCACTCTTTTCCTTGTCCCGCTCAGAGTTCCCTGCTGATATCTTTGCACTCTCTCTGGACTTCCTGCTGAATTCAAACATCCTCTTCTGTATTGCTATCTGGAACGCCTCCCCAAGTATCAGGCCTGAAAGGTACGAAAGTATGATGCTCAGGAAGAATCCCGCCGTGACATCGTAATAGATCAGAAGGTAAATCCTGACCACGAAGGCTATTGTCCATGCAAGCCCGATTATGGGAGATCGCCTGTAATGCAGGACCTCCTTCTTCTCAAAGAATTTCACCTGTCCTTTAAACACAGACGATAACCCCAGCCCGAGGGCAAAAGCAATGGAGCAGGCAAGCAGTTCAACTGTGGTCAGACCCACATATGTGGCACCCGTAAAGGCAAGGTATAGAAGGGGAGAAAATATGAGTGACCTGACAGAATATCTCCCACCCAGAAATATCCTTATTATCCTGCGACCCACGAATATTGCTACAAAAGCGCTGAAGAAGATATCCTTGTATCTGAATATGATTGAATAAGCCATGCTTTCAATGGTTTCAGACAGCTGTGTGATGTTTATCATAAGAATATTCTGACATTACGCAATATTTCGCATGGTATAAAAATATACTACTGTAGGTAATTGCCAGAAATCTGGAAAGAATCGCTGCAGTAGAGTGCAATCCCGGATGGCACTTTCGGATAAAAATACGTGGATTTCTGAGGGAGCAGGCGCCCATCCTCAATCATGGATATGAAAACCGACTTGTTCCATTCAGGCATTAGAAATGAGAAGCCTGACCTGCCGCTGTCAACCTCATCCACAGCAATGACCCTGTTGTGCGTATAAAGGACTTTAGTTGAAAGATCCTTCTGAGTCATGCCAATTATCTGCCTCAGGATCAGATTACTCACCAGGGACGGGTCTCCTGAATACTTGTACTTCTTGCTGCATCCAATTGCATCAAAGGCAGCTGGCCTTGGAGAGAGGGAATGATATCTTTTATCATACAGAATTATTGATTCAGGGTCATGATCTCCACTGATCTCTCTGATCTCGAAATACTCCCCAATAGTATCCATGAAAGCCGAAATATCGAATTCCCTGGTAACAACCCTGTGAATTCCCCCAATTAAAAGGGAATCACTCTGCAGTGATGTCACGTACGCCATGGTGAATTTCCAGAAATCCCGATTGGGGCCTGTACTTTCAGAGTAAAGGTTCCTTGTTGCCTGCAGTCTGTGATGTCCGTCGGCGACCACTGCATTCTCCCTTACCAGTGACTGCCGGATGCTCTCTATGGATCGCGGATCCGTCAGGAAATATACTGAGTTTACCACCCCATCCGGCTCAATGAAAGACTTTGCCGGTGAAATCTGTTTTACCGCCGCCCTGAGTATACGTTCGAAGCTGGTGCTGTTTACAGTAAGGAAAATCGGTTCCAGCTGGCATGATGTTTTCTCCATCAGCTTTCTTCTCTCTTCCACTGCCCATGGGAATGTTTCCTCATGTGCCATGACATCTTTCCTTTCAGGAGATGTCTCAACCGGTGATATTATACCGATCCTCGAAATCCGGCGGCCTCCCACATGTATTTCCTGATCCAGTATGATAAGGCACTCACTTCCGTAGGTTTCCAGTATGCCTTCCTTCCTCCACTGTGCCAGAGTACCCTGTGAATTCTCAAGGTTCCCATGGCGTGGAATTGTAATGTGAGTTATGTTGAATGGGCTGGATTTCAGTCTCGCCTCATGATCCTGCGAAATTATGTCAACCGGCGGAGAAGTGGTTCCTTCAATATCTCCCCTGTAAACAAGGGGGCGAAATGGTATGAGTTTCAAGGCGAATTCATTCCTCTCAGGGATTTTATAACCTCAATATCTGCCCCATATCCGTTCTCGCCAAGTGGTGTCTCCATGATCATGGGGGTGTGCTCCAGTCTTCTGTCGTTGATGAAATTGCCGATGCCCCTTCTTCCTATAGTTCCCTGACCGATCTGTTCATGTCTGTCCAGGTGACTCCCCCTGCCCTTCTTCGAGTCGTTGAGGTGAATACCTTTCAATCTGCTGAGACCGATCGTACTGTTGAACTGATCCATTGTTTCCAGGTAACCTTCCGGCGAAACAATATCATACCCTGCAGCCCATGTATGGCATGTATCCAGGCATACGCCTGCCTTTTCCCTGAACTGGAGGCCATCCATCATCTCAGCCAACTCCTCAAATGTCCTTCCTATTGTGCTTCCCTGTCCTGCTGCATTTTCCAGAAGAACCATGCATTTCTGATCCTCAGACATGACACTGTTGAGATTCTGACTGACGCTTTTAATTGCCTCTTTCTGTGTAGATCCGGAAGCAGATCCTGGATGGAATGTCAGGTAATCAACACCAAGAAGATCTGCCCGTTGAATTTCAACAATAAATGCATCAGTGGCCTTCTTTCTCAGTTCTTCACTGGCTGTCCCCATATTGAGAAGGTACGAGGCATGTATCATTGTCCTGCACATGTTATAATGAGAAACACCATGCCTGAAGCCTTCTATTTCCTCTTCAGGCAGAGGTTTTGCATTCCACTGCATCTGATTCTTGGAAAATATCTGGAATGTCCGGAATCCAAACCTGGATGCCCTTTCAGGGGCAAGGTGAATCCCCCCTGCAGTTGATATATGCCCGCCAAGTTTCAGTTCGTCTGTAACGGCCAAATAAAAACCTACCTCAACTGTTTGTCGCTCTCGATCATCATGTTTATGAACTGATAAACGTGAAGGGCTAGCGCAGGATTATCGGTATAGCCGCATGCGTCCAGTTCAGGCCCGGCCAGCATTGCGCGCACCTGGTCACTTGCAACGTCTGTAGCTATGAGACCTTCTTTACGGTAAACAATCGTGTTTGGCGGGATACGCTTATTTGGAGGGGTTACGAAGATGACCTTCACGCCTCTCTTAATTGCGTTATCAAGGTTTTTCTTAAGTTCAGTGCGGATCTCCCTGACCTTTGGAGTGCATATGAGGATTTCTCTTTCTGTCAGGTTTATCATCTCTGCAAGTTTGCTCATCACACGCTGATTCCCATAGATTGTGTAAACGAGCTGCGGATCGCCCTTCGACGGGACCATGTCCTGTATCTCCTTCAGCTTCCTGAAGAGGCTGTCAAATCTCTCCTGGAAATCTGACCTTATCTTACCCATGTCCTCAGGCTTGAACATTCTGGGTCTGCCCTCAGTCTCCTTGGCGAAACCCTTCTGCACCAGCGATTCCATCACCTTGTATGCTGATGTCCTGGGTATCTTGGCAGTGTCTGCCACGGTATCGGCATTTGCTACGCCATGATAAACCAGGGCAGCAAATCCCTGAGCCTCATATGATGACAGTCCCAGCAATTTCAGCATTTCCGCTATCTTGCTGAGTTGCTCAGCATTAGCTTCCATAGCTAATAATGTATTATTTGTTTATATGATTTTCTAAGGTCGCAATTATTACGCTATCAATATTTACCTGATTCTATGAAAATATTGTTCTATTTATAAATCATTTATAAATGTGACTGTTACAACTATTTTTTATTCAAAAACAGGCACACTGGACACAGTAATCGTAAAAAATAAGAACTGCACAGCACTGGTTGGAACCGATGATCGATGAAATATCACAGATACTGAAAATGGACAATTACCTTTCCAACATGCAGATCGAGGTCGTTGAGGCACACCGCGGTCACGTTGAGTTCCGGGTCCCGCTTATGAAGAATATGATGAGAATCGGCGACATCGCGAATGGAGGCGCCACCATGACACTCCTTGATGCAGCCGGTGGAATGGCGGTCTTTACCCTTGCTGAAGGGTCGAACCAGGTGACTGTAAACCTGAATACCAATTTCATAAGAAAGAT
>JAVYSG010000034.1:5335-11807 GCA_038729325.1 Thermoplasmataceae archaeon
AAAATTGCAAATGGCATTTCAGACGATGTACCATCACTCTTTTTCTCCTTCGCTGCTGGAAACGGTAACCCTGTGTGTATTTGCCCTGCAATGCACGAAGGCATGATGGTAAATCCCATAAACCGCAGGAACCTGAAATCTCTGGAAGATGCCGGCGTCCAGATAATACCTCCCAGAATATCGGAAGAGAAGGCAAAGATCTCCGAAAACGACCTGATAATGGATCACGTATGCAGGCTTTTCGGTGAAAAGAGCCTGCAAGGAAAGAGCATCCTCATAATAGGCGGAAGAGGGGAGGAGATGATTGATCCTGTAAGGGCGATTTCCAACCTTGGAAGTGGATTCACCATGTCGTGGTTTGCAGTGAATGCGTTCAGGCTGGGAGCATCAAGCATTGTTATGATAGGCAACACTGAATTCCGCATACCGGAGTATGCTGAATACATCCATGCATCAAAGATGGAGGAATTTGAGGCAGAAGTGGAAAGTATTCTGTCAAACAGGAAGTTCGATGTGGTCATCAACTGTGCCTCCCTTTCTGATTTCGCTGTGAAGGACAGGTCAGGGAGCAAGATACCAGGTAACAGGGGCACGACAATCACCCTTGTTCCAAGGGAAAAACTTCTGGACCGCATCAGGAATAAACACAGTGGCAAACTTGTTGCTTTCAAGCTGGATGATGAATTACCGCCTGATCAGGTATACGCCAAGGTAAGTTCCAGCAGGCCGGATTTAGTGGTTTTCAATAGAATATTCCATGGCTCAGGGCCATTTGGAAAAGTAAGCAACCACTACACTGCCATCAGACCACATGACCACGAAGACCTTGGAGTTCTAACAAAGGCACAGATGACCCTGAAGGTGCTTTCCATGCTGTACCGGGAATCAAGGGAGGAGTCATGAGGATAGCCTCAGTTCAGGCACCAAGATGCGGGAAATCTTCTGCCGCAGGCTATGCAGCATCACTGGCCCATGAACTGGAAATCCTGGAGCCGGATCTCGTTGTTCTTCCTGAGAAATGGGTGACAGACCACTTTGATCAGAATTCAGCTGAACTCTGGGACATACTTGGTGTATTCATGGATATGTCCGCTTCAAGTGGATCTTCCATTGTTCCTGGAAGTTTCAGCATTGTCCGGGATAATAAAATGTACAACTCCTCACCCTTCATCAGAAGCGGGCAGCTGCAGGGATTTCAGGATAAGATTTCACCATACAGGAATGAGCGTTCTTTATATGAGCCGGGTACGAACATCAGCATCTTCGATGCCGGTCCCATCAGGATATCCATAGCTGTATGCTATGATCTCGATTTCCCGTATTACGCCAAGGTCGCCGTGGCACGTGGAGCCAGAATGCTGGTGAACCCATCTCTTATCCTTAAAGAATTTCATGAAATGTGGCACATATACGTCCGCTGCAGGTCGCTTGAGAACAGGATTCCCATTGTTTCGGTGAATTCATTATCAGTTCCGTTCGAGGGCGGCTCGCTCGTCACGTGGATGAAATATACAGATGCCGGTGTGCTCCTGAAGGACAGTGGGCCCAGCCGAACCTCCATATCCATATCTGAGATAGATGAAGGTAGCGTGGAGGGGCCGCTCGTTTCAAGATTCAACGAAGACCCTGGTGAATACAGGATTTCCCGGAGATGATGAACTCATACCTGAGTGCTGGATTCTTGCATCAGTCTGGAAATTATACCCGCAAGTTCCGCAGGATTGGAAGTTTGCGGAGTGTGTCCTGCCCCATGAATGATTTCCAGATCACTGCCGCCTATGAGCGAATGGAATTGATTGGCATATTCCAGTGGAATTATGCTGTCTTCAGATCCCCAGATTATGGCTGTTGGTACGGAAATTGATTCAAGTTCTGCCGTTGTTATCTTCTCCCGGCCTGTTGCATTGTTGAGGATCATTTTTCTGATGCATTCCCTGCTGTTCCCTGGATTCATGTGCATGATCCTGTCCACAAACGCCTCCCTTGATTCAGGGGTCCCCTCACCGCCTGTCCTGTTTATCCCGGCAGAATCAACCAGGAAAAGCCGTGATACCGGCATGCCTGAAAGTACCAGCCTGAGCGCCACCCATCCACCGTATGAATTGCCGACAAGGGCGGGACGCCGAATGCCAATACTGTCAGCAAAACTCCGGATCACCCTGCACTGCATCTCAACCGTATGATCATAATTGACGATTCTTGTTCGCCCCTGACCTGCCAGATCCGGCATGTACAGGTCAAACCTGCCGTCAAGGTACTGCTCAAGTTTTATCCAGTTATTGCCAGATCCCCCAAGACCGTGCAGAAAAATAATGGGAGTCGTTCCGTCCCTGTGGAGGTATGAAATTCTACCGAGATCTGTATGGATTTCACTTCTCTGCATTGCCAGGAATTATCTGATCAGATAAAAGGTAGCACCAGGAACCATATGCACTGAACTAACAGTATTGGCTTATGGGATGCTGCATGTAAAGTGTGATATCCCCAATAAGAATATCAGGTTGCATGCCATTTCAAGATCTCAGGAGTTACCTGAGCGAACTCAGGGAAAAATCAATGCTGGTTGACGTAAATGCACAGGTCGACCCTGATCTCGAACTCACGCATATACTGAGCGAGGAGCTCAGGATAGGCAGGAAGAGGGCTATTGTTTTCAATGATGTGAAGGGGAGCAGCATCCCGGTTGCCGGAAATCTTTTTGGTGATTGGGAAAAAATGCGGATGGTTCTTGGCGACGAGCCCATAAATATCGGCAACCGCCTGCTCGAACTGGTGCAGGTTCCAAGCGATACCGATTCAATGATGTCTAAAGGTCTGAAGATGTTCAGGGAACTTGGCGGAATCAGGCCCAAGGTGCACAATGATCTGAGTTCTGATCACATTGATGCGGGCAGTCCGGATCTCTCCCAGTATCCCATATGCCGCACATGGCCAAAGGACGGTGGAAAGTATATCACACTTCCCCTTGTCATAACAAAGGACCCTGTGAGCGGAAACAGAAATGTTGGAATGTACAGGTTGCAACTCTACGATTCGGAAACCCTTGGAATGCACTGGCAGATTCACAAGGGTGGTGCAGAAAATTATGACAGGCAGAGGGAAAGATCCAAACCGCTTGATGTTGCCGTTGTGCTTGGCACTGATCCTCTGAACATATTCTCCGCAGTTGCACCCCTTCCAAACGGCCTCGATGAATTTTCCTTCGCCGGACTGATCTCAAAGGATCGGGTTGACCTGGCAAAGGGGTCCACAGTAAACCTGGAATATCCCAGAAATTCCGAGATAGTGCTCGAGGGCTATGTAGACCCTGCTGAATCAAGGATCGAGGGGCCATTCGGTGACCATACCGGTTATTATTCACTGGAGGAGGAATTCCCGGTACTGCATGTGAAGAAGGTATTCCAGAGGAAAAAGCCCATTTATCCTACAACAATTGTGGGAAAACTGTGGCATGAGGATGTCATACTTGGAAAAGCCATTGAACGCATGTTTCTTCCCATAATAAAATTCCAGATACCGGAGATAGTGGATCTTAACACCATGGAAGAAGCAGTATTCCATAATATGGTCATAGTGTCCATACGAAAGAGGTATCCAGGGCAGGCCAAGAAGGTAATGTTTGCTTTATGGGGTCTTGGGCAGCTGATGTTCTCGAAGATCATAGTGGTTGTGGATGACGATATTGACATACATGACAGAAAGCAGGTCATATGGGCCATGACCACGAGAATCGATCCCGACAGGGATGTCTTTACAGTGAAGGGCACTGTAACTGACAGCCTGGATCATGCCTCCCCAATATTCAATTACGGTTCAAAGATGGGAATTGATGCCACGAGGAAAGGGGCCTCAGAAGGGTATACAAGAAGGTGGCCGGAAACCATGCAGATGCCTCCAGAAGTTGTGGAATCCGTGAAGAAGAAGTGGAGCGCACTCGGGCTATGAAAGTCAGGGACATTATTGACTACATCAAGCTTGAACACACTGTGTTCGATCTGCCCTTTGTATTCAGCGGCGCAGTTCTTGCATCCCATGGTTCCTATAATTACGTGAAGTTGCTGCTGATACTGATAGCAACCACCAGCGCCAGAGCAACCGCAATGTCAGTAAACAGGATAGAGGGGGTGAAATTTGACAGAGCTAATCCCAGGAAAAGAGACTGGCTTCTTGTATCGGGAAAGCTCAGTGCGAGGAAAGCCGTCATACTTACGGTGTTATTTGGTATAATCTTCGAACTTTCCGCGTATTTTCTCAACAGCTTTGTCCTGCTGCTGTCTCCAATCGTACTTGTGCTGTTCATAACAGATCCGCTGCTGAAAAGAATCACACCCTGGAGACACATATACATGGGACTCACCATAGGCGTTGGCGTTCTTGCCGGATATCTTGCCATCGTTCCTGCATTCCCTTCCTCGCTCCCTCTCTATTTAATCTTTGCCGGCTCATCTCTCTGGATCGCCGGTTTTGACATGATATACACCATACCAGATGTAGACACAGACAGGGTCTTCGGGCTTAGAACCGTTATGACCGATTTCGGCATAAAGAAAGGCCTCATTTTATCTGACATAATCCACGGAATCACCTTTGGATTTTTCCTTGCACTGGCGCTTTACATGCGATCGATCTTCTATGACGTTGCTCTAATACCGATCCTCGGCCTTATAATATATCAGCACTACATAGTCAAACCCGATGATCCCAGAAGCATTAAGGTCTCATTCAGGAATTCAAACACGTTCATAGGCTTCATTTTCCTGGCCGGAGTTGTTCTCTCCATCGCATTTGGTGGCTACTGACTGCTATCTGCTTTCTGTGGTCCTGGCTGTAAAGAATGCGAAATCATCCTGGCGAACACCACGAAAGCCACAATGGATATGAGACCAAACGCACCAACTGATGACCATATTTTGAGACCGTTGTATGCGTATATGGCTATGAAGAATGCCCCAACACTTGGCCCAAGTGCCCTTCCTGTGGAATTCACCATTCCAAGGAATCCCATATACCTTGCAACCTTCCCTTCAGGTGCAATCCTTGACACAACAGTATTCATTATTGGCGATGTGAGATTTTCTCCGATGGTTATGATAACCATATCGCCCATGAACTGCAGCAGTGTGGTGGAAAATCCAACAAGCACATACCCTGCAGTATATGCCAGCGATCCTGCAATCATAGACACAATATCAGGGTACCTTTTCATGAAATTAGTTATGGGATACTGCCCAACGACAACAACAACACCATTGACGGCATATATATACCCGATGAGGTCTGTAGGAACGGCCGCCTTCACTCCTGCGTAAAGGGGCAGTGTCACGGAAAACTGAGATGACACCAGTGTTACAAGAAATGTCCCGGCAGAAAAAATCAGCAGAAACCTGTCGAAGCTGATCATCTGAATCCTTCCGGACCCTTTTTCCCTTTTTCTGAATGTCCCTCTCTCCCTGACGAAGAAGAGGACCACTATCCCCTGTATCAGGCTTGATAGTGCCACCAGCAGGAATATCCAGAATATGCCGAAGTTGAAAATTAGCGAGCCTGTAAGGGGGCCGATTGCCCATCCCAGGTTTGCCATTATCCTGTATACAACGTAGCCCTTTGACCTGTCTGCAATCGATGTCACATCTGCTATGAGGGCCCCGGCTGATGGAAAAACCAGTGCACCTCCGAATGAGGACAGGACAAACATGGCAATGATTGCCGTTACTGGCACTCTTATCATGATACCGATGGCTATTGCAAAATAAAGTGCAGATCCTGCTGCACTTCCAAGAAGCAGTGTCCTCTTTCTCCCAAGTGAATCTGCCAGTGCCCCTCCGACAAGGCTGAATATTATGGAGCCAACAGAAAGCAGGGAGAATATTATCCCAACTTCATAAACCGGGATATGCAGGTCCTCCTGAAAGAACAGTGCCATGAAAGGCCATGTAGCACCAAAGCCTATGGAACGTATTCCTGAGGCTATGCTGACTGCCCAGAGTTCTCTGTTCCTGAAAAGAAATGCACCTGAAATGCGACCGGTTGCCGTATGGGGCTAGAGCAGAACCATATAAAAATCTCAGCGAGTATGGTAATAGTACGACGATAAGATCAGAGAATAAGGCCGTGAACAGATATCTTACCTGTCATGGATCTCTTCACAGTCACGGTCTGCCGATCTCTGTCGATTGCGTTAAACACAGCACTATCCATTGCCAGCATGTAACCTTCGCCTGCGAACAGGCGGTGGGAATCATCCGGAACCTGGCTTATTCTGATCTCAGGGTAAAAAATAGGCTGGCAATCTCTGTCATTGCACGGGCCCTGACGTGATTTTGCCTCCAGAATTATGTAATTGCCCGCTGTTGCAGCGGGCTTGAGAGAACGGCTTATTATGATTCTGCCCTTCCCCACCGGAATGGTTACATCATCTGCCATTATTCATACTTCTTTCTGTATGCCTCCATGGACCTCTGGATTTCCTTAA
>JAVYSG010000034.1:11907-14033 GCA_038729325.1 Thermoplasmataceae archaeon
TAAACACCACAATAGACCGCGGCGTTACCGTGATTTACACTCCGGATGATTATGAACTTGAGATATCTTCACGGGATTTCCTCAAGAGCGTGATGATTGTTGGAGAAAATGATAACGGGGATGTGCTCCACAAGATGGCCGGACTCTTCAGAAACTTCGGCATTGTCCGGGGAAGAATCAGCATAAATAGTGGCGTTCCACCCGGGTCAGGTCTTGGGTCATCAAGCGCACTCACCACAGCAGTCCTTTCACTGGTACACATGTACAGGAATGAGAACAGGAGCCCCTGGGAAATTGCAAGAGAGGCATTTGACATTGAAAAAAATTACTTCGGCATAACACTGGGGAAGCAGGACCCGTTTGCAATTGCAGTGGGTGGATTCAAGTTCATGGAGTTCACGGACGGAACCGAGAAAAACTATCCGTTAAACCAGAACGAGGCATTCTGGAGGGAGCTTGAGAACAGAACTGTCCTGATCTATACTGGAAAGACCCGGGAAAGTTCGTCATACCTGCGAGAACAGGTGGATCAGTCAGCAGCGGGCAACAGCCAGGTTGTTCGAAACCTTAAGGAAATGAAAGATATCAGCCGTGAAATGTACAGAAATGTCCTGAGCGGTGACATGGACGGGTTCCTCAGAGGGATAAACAGGGGCTGGGACCTGAAGAAAAATCTTGGCCGCAATGTAAGCAACAGCAAGATTGATGGTATTATAGAGGAAGCTCTCTCCAACGGTGCGGAAGCGGCAAAGCTTATGGGAGGGGGTGGCGAAGGCTTTGTTCTTGCAGTTTGCAGGCCAGGATCAATTGAACAGGTTCAGAGTTCCATGATGAAGTACTCCGACTTTGTCATACGGGTCTCCTTTGAGAAAAGCGGAACGAGATCACAGAGGTTTTCCCAGATCTTCCTTGAGTGATAAAAACTGAATGAATATTCTGTATGTAAGCCCCCACATGATCCAGCCATCAAAGTCAAGTGCGTCCTGTCCGTTCACAGGATGCTTTATTCTCCGCCCGCTGTTTATGTCGACCACACGAATCCTATAAATCTCAGGACCAGGTGACAGACCATCAAAGCTGACTGCCGCAATTACAAATGGATATACGGGCATTTCGGGCATCCTTACCGAACGGGTGGGGGGCAATTCCATGACAATGTTATCCGGCAGTAACGAGAGACTGACTTCCTCCCTGATCTCCCTGAGGACGCCCTGTATAGCTGTCTCGCCCTGCTTCACGTGGCCCCCGGGGAAGGCGATGTCGCCGGACCACGGGTCGCCTTCTCTCCGCTGCCTCTTCACTATGACTATTGAACCGCCGTGAACTATAAGGCCTACCGCCGAATCCATTTATTTACGCCAGAAGCCCAAGAATGTCTGATACCTTCTGTCCTTCCCTTATACCCATGGCTGAAGCTTTTTCAGAAACGCCAGCGACTTTGCTTTCTGTCATAGATTTGAGATCAGAAACTCCTGTGACCCGAACTGCCACATCACCCAGCTTGTTAGCAGCATCGAGGTTAAGGTATCCACACATGACAAAACCCCTGCTTCCCTTCAGTACCAGCAGCGGAGCGCTACCCATAGCCATTCGCATAAATTCAAAACTTTTCCCGCCTATCTCCACAGATTCTGCCTGAATCATGGTATGAAATTACTTGCATGGATAAAACATGTTCCAGTTTCGTGGTGCTGTCAGCCCCGGATACCGGCAACCCGGACCTGCACTGTCTCATTTGGAATGGCTCAACTGCAACAAAAGTCAGCATCCCCATAAATGACCGGCCCATGTGCAGGTATTAGAAATAGTTATATAGAAGTTTATTTTTACTAGTCTGAGGTCATTATGATAGGCGGACAACCAATATTCATATTAAAGGAAGGGTCCAAGAGAGAGACTGGAAAGGACGCAATGAAGAATAATATAGACGCCGCAAAGAGCATTGCCAGTGCGGTAAGATCAAGCCTTGGCCCAAGGGGTATGGACAAGATGCTGGTGGATTCACTTGGTGACATTGTGATCACCAATGATGGTGTAACAATACTCAAGGAAATGGATGTTGAGCATCCTGCGGCCAAGATGATGGTTGAGGTCTCCAAAACACAGGATTCATTTGTTGGTGACGG
>JAVYSG010000035.1:0-14001 GCA_038729325.1 Thermoplasmataceae archaeon
AGCCGCTGGAGGGATTTGAACCCCCGACCTGCTGATTACGAATCAGCTGCTCTACCTGCTGAGCTACAGCGGCACAGTGGGATAATAGTCAGATGAATTTTAAATCTATGCGCAGGGGAGTTTCCGCAGTGAGAAAGGGAATCGAGATTTTTCCATCCTCAGGGATCAGGCCAGAATCACAGTCCACCGAAGACCTGCTTCTTAACAGATTTCGGCATCAGCTTTGCCAGGGTTATATACCTGTTCACTGATTTTGCTCCATTCCTGTGTATTTTCCTGTGCAGCATGTGGTGTTTCATCAGCCAGGGCTTTATCTCACTGTCCCATGTTGCCTGGTACTTTCCCGGATCTCCGGCTGCAACAGCCTCTCCTGCAGCCTTTCCTGACCAGAATGCTCCCTGGAGGCCTCCTGCAGTTGTGTTGAGCACTGCATTCACCATGTCGCCTGTATAGAGCCTGTTTTGTGAAACAACGACGTCAGATGGCCTTGAAAGCGGAATCTGGTGGGCCATGGTGTGGATCATTCTGCCCTTTATCTCAGGAAACTTTTCAGTGAATTTATCAAGGATTGCCTTGGGTTGCTGGGAATTTACAGGGTAGAAGCAGACTCCAACCTTTCTTGTGCCATCTGTGTTTGCAAAGTCCCAGAAGTATCCTCCGGGTGCCAGATCACTGAACCACAGTATCATCTGAAAGTCATCCCTTTTTGGTAACTCCCTTATCTCTTCATAAGCAACAAGAACATTATCTCTGTCCAGTTTCTGCCCAAAGGATGACTGCGGACCTGCGGCCATAATTATATTTTCGGCAGTGATGTTGCCGCTATCTGTTGTGACCGTGTTGCCATCAACTGATTTTACCAGTGTGCGCAGTTTTACATTGAGTTTCCCTGCAAAGTCTCCTGAAAGATATTTCTCGTATTTTGTAAAGTCATAGACAATTCCCACAGGCCGGTCAAATTTCAGTGGAATATGCCTGCCAAGGTCTGTCCTGAAATCCATGGCCCTTATCTCCGATGCAACGATTGAACTGTCAGTGGGCATTCCTATCCTCTTGACCCATTCAAGCGATACCGCTCCGGTTGATCTCACAGGAAGCCCTATTTCTTCCTTTCTGTCGAGAATTATATAGCTTTTCCCGGCTCTCTCAAGTGTAGAGCCGGCTGATAAGCCTGCAGTCCCTGCTCCCACTATGACCGCATCGTAATCCATATTAATTTCCATTGGGTCATTCATATACAGATTTTAATCTTCTGTCACAGGATGCCATTCATTTTGACCATCATGTTGCCTGGTATGAGGCGGCAGAATCATGGACTGCCGTAAGAATCCAGGTAAACAAATTTTAAGTCTGATGCCGGAATGTTTGAGCATGAAGGCAATGCTGCTTGAGAAGCAGGAAAAAATTGAAAAGAGACCGCTGAAATATGCGAATGTGAAAACTGAGGATATTTCCGAAGGACAGGTTCTGGTTAAAGTGCTCGCCAATGGCGTATGTCACAGTGATCTGCACATAGTGGAGGGAGATTTCCCTCTCCCTGCAAACCTGTTTCCTCTCATACCGGGACATGAGATCGTTGGGGAGGTCATGGAAACAAAAAGTGAGATCGAAAGGGGTACAAGAGTCGGTATTGGCTGGTTCTACAACGCATGCGGAAAATGTGATCAGTGCATATCAGGGCACGAGAACCTCTGCCCCAACGCACTTGTTTCAGGTATAAATGTCAGGGGCGGATATGCGGAGTATGCAGCTCTGGACGCGAATTATGTGACACGCATTCCTGACAGCATAGGAGATATAGAAGCTGCACCGCTGTTCTGTGCAGGGATTACCGCATATTCTGCAGTCAGGAGAATTAATCCATCTGTTAATGATAGGATAGCAGTATTCGGGGTCGGAGGTCTTGCTTTTTATGCAATACAGATGATCGAGGCCATGGGAGCCAGAGCGGTTGCGGTTACCAGATCGCATGAAAAGGTAGCTGAAGAAGCAGGGGCTTCTGAAATTGTCGATAAACCATCTGGCCAGTATGACGGCTCAATCGTGTTTGCCCCAAATCCGGAACTGGTGAAAGATGCGGTATCATCGGTGCGCAGCGGAAAGACAGTGGTGATCCCGGCAGTGATGGAGAGAATTGAGATACCATTCTCAAGCTTCACATGGGAGAAAAATATCACAAGCGTTGCGAGCGGCCTGAGGAAGGAAACAAGGGCAGTTCTGGACATGGCCGCCAGATCGGGTCTTAAATCCATGGTTCACAAGAGAGGACTTTCAGAGGCAAATGAAGTTCTTTCTGAACTCAAGAATGGGCATATTATGGGCAGGGCAGTTCTGGTGCCTTAATGCCATGCTGCAGGGTCGCGTATCAAGCCTGAAATAAAAATTCTAAAATTTCTGTTCGTTCATCATTCTCTTTTTCATATAAACGACCTTTCCCCAGAAATCATCGTATTCCTGATGCCCCGTCCTGGAGTAGCCAAGAGAGGAATAGTAATCAGTGAGGTCATTTACTGCCTCAATCACTATTTCTGCGCAACCCAGAGGCTTTGCGATATAATTCTCAACCATCTGTATTATATCCGCACCAACGCCTGAATTATGCAGCCCCTCCAGCTGGTTCCGCGAAAGCATTTCCACCACAATGCTCCGCGGATTGTTCTTTCCAGGGACAAATTTCAGCACTACGACACCCTCGAGAACATTTCCCTTTCCTTCAATCACAAGAACCAGGGTATCGGGTTCAGTGCTCCATTCATAAAAATATTTCATACTGTAAGCCCTCATCCTGCTATCCCGGGTGAAGAAAGGTTTGCCGATATCGTCTCTGCGCATTAATCTCACTCCGGCAGGGAATTTCAGGGAAATATTTTCAGTAAGCCGAATTACTGGCATACACTGTCACGACGTTTGTAAAACTCTTAATATTTTGCATGCCACCAGCACTCCTCATTATGCTGATGTGACTGAATGGCCAGAACACCGAATGACACGCAGATGAACCATTATCAGTGCCTGTGATTTTCGCGGCCGTGGCCATGTTCATGAGTTGCTCGATCCATTTTGGGGAGCTTCCCATCAACAAGCGCTTTAATTGCCGTATCAACACGCATTCCGGCACCAGAATATAGGACGGCTTTTCCCTGTGTAAAATTGAATGCCGGTGATCCAGCCTCTGCAACAACAATTGCTGTGGCGCCTTTCTCCATTGCAGATTTCAGCATCCATATGCCTCTGGTGGTGGTGGCCATGAGCGCAGGATTTTGATACTCCTCTACCACCCTGGGCACAGGCTCAGTTTCATAAATCTGGACTTTCTCTCCTTCACCCGGACCCTCAACAATCTGATTGGTTTCAACAACCGCTACCTTCATGCTACAGTCATCACATCTGAGTACATTAAGCCCGTCACTCATATGCAGGGGAGCATGAAGTACTATGTATCCAGGGTATCTGATATCCTTCTGGAACTCTTTTTCTTTCTATGTCTCTCATGCATCTGCATGGCTATCTGGATGAGCGATCTTCCCACAAGCTGCGAGCTGCCCACGATGAAAAGGTAGACACCTAGAACATTATTTGCGCCTGCGAAGATATTCCGCGGGAAAAATTCGACGCTGCCCGTTACGAATTCAAGCCCGAGTGAAAGATCGTTTGCTACGCCAAGCCAGTAGTAGAATCTCCTCAGCCTCCTGACTTCATTCTGCCTTCTATTGCGCTCATGGAATGCCAGGCGTATGCGTTCATCCATGTACAGGAGTCTGTTCTGGGTGGCCAGTGCCGGCAGAATGCCCCCGGATATTGAAGACAGCAGTTCCTTCATTGATGCCCCATCCAGATGTGCAAGTATTGTATCAATACTGCCATGGAATGAACCGCTATCCTCGTCCCTCAGAACCTTAATGAGGCTGAGAAACCAGTCCGTTTCAAGGAGGTGACCAATGCTGCGGGAATTAAAGGTTCTCAGTGCGGCCTCCTGTTCAATTGCCCAGTTGTTAACATCCTCTTCCTGCAGAAAATAATCTGATGTCATAACAGCATAGGCACAGTTTGCAGAGGTGATTCGGAGCATGTCACCATGGGTTTCTATGATGGTTTCCATGAGGGCAATGGAAAACCTGTAGCGTGCCATTAGAAGAATGAGAAAATTTCTTGCTAGATTGTCTTCCATTATTACCTGCAGAATGCCGGAGACCATTCTCTCACGGCTTGAAGGCTCAGGATTGAAATTGTAAACGCCGAGCGGTCTGAATGGGGCTCCGGGCTCTCCATCTACAATTATTCCTGCATTTCTCAGAGTTTCCATCAGGGTTTTCTCAGGTATGCCCAGAACTCCAGAGGCAAAGCTTGAGAAGCCGCTATTTGTTAACCCGGTAGGAATCTTTGAATTATCGACAATCCTGCAAAGGTACCCCAGTTCGTTGCTGATTTCCATCGATGCTCAAGTCAAACATTGCATTTGTTAATTTCCACAAATCACTCTGATCCATCAAACGGCATTTAAGTCCGGGCAATTCAGTGAATCATGGGCCATGATTAAACAGAGATCACACCATGGCATGACCGGAAAAGTGAACTGCGGAAAATGTAATGATGAAATTCTGCATTTTTTCCGGCACTTCTCTTCCTGTTGCCTGGGCACAGGCGCTGTTCAGGCAAGTGCTATCCTGGTATTTCTGCCAAGTCCAATTAGGAAGGCAAGGGTTGATATTGAAAACAGCCCAAGAAACAGCCAGGCATAGGTGTATGAACCTGCCGACCCCTGGACTATGATTCCGAATATCAGGGGAATCACAGACCCAATACCTATCTGTATTGAATTGATCAGACCAATATTCAGTGACATGTATCTGCTGGATTTTTCAATGGAAGCAACAATGGCGTATTCCAGCGATATAATGACTGTGGAAATTATGCCAACTTCTACAGCGATTCCCCAGTATTCCGCATGGCTGGCTGTGCCCATCAGTGCAACTGAAATTCCCACAGCTATTACCATGAGGACTGAAAGTTTTATTGGATTATATCTCCTGAACAGCCCGGCAACTGTGCCACCCACCACACCTGCCATTGGGACAAGTCCTCCCATTGCGCCTGCTGCAAATGAACCGACACCCACTGATGACGCGAAGGTCTTGAAAAATTCCGGAAGGGTATAGTTCAGTGACCAGAGTCCAACAAGGCCAACACCTATGATCCAGATCTGCCTGTTCATCAGTCTTTTTCGAAGGCCTGAGAAATCGAACTCCGGATATACGCCTGTCTCCCTGATAAGAATGTTTAGAAGGATTGCAGATGCAAGTTCCAGGGTTCCGGATATTAGGAAATCATATCTCCACCCAAGCAGTGTGACAACAGGAGTGAACGCGATGATTCCAATGCCTGCTCCAAGGTTGAATGATGCGTTGTAGTACCCTATGACGGAAGTCAGGCTGCCGGTTGCAAGGTCATTCAGAAGGGCAATGGCAGTGCTGAAGAACATGGCAGCTCCTACACCAACTGCGAATCTTAGTGCAATCAGCACCACAAAGGATGGCGAAATCGAGGTGAGAATGGCGGCAGCAGACATCAGGTAGAGTCCGATCAGGGCAGTTCTCCTTGCTCCAATCCTCGATGCGATTATACCGGCAGGAACCTGAAAAATCCCAGCTCCAACGAGAAACAGCGTAAGAGATAGTGAGGTCTCAGCAAGCGAGATACCGTATGCATGGCCTATGGGCACAAGGGCTGGAGAAACGTTGTACCAGTTTATGGAATAGAAGAGACGTGCTGTCAGGATAGCACCTACTCCAGTCCTGTTACCGGATGATGACATGCTTCCTTCCGGTATATCCTGATTCTATTAATGATCAGCTGAAGCACACCCGACGGATTGTTGTAACTTCTTTACGGCAATTCAGAAAAACTGTCAAAAATAATATATGAATAGGCACTATGTTTGTACAATGACTACAGTGGATAAGGGGCAGGTAATAAAGTGGCTTGCCGGTGGAGATGAGACTTCAACAAATCTGGTTGATATTCCATGGAAAGTGAGAGACCTCGATAAATTCCTGGTACTGGAAAGTGATAAGGTGCCATTTTCACTTTTCCTCTCATTCGAGGAAAAGATAGTAAAGATATTTTTCAGAACAGGCATTGAGACTGCCGTTCTTGAGAACCAGCCCAGACTTGCCATATACAGGACTCTTCTTCTTTTGAACAGGCAGATTGATCTGGTAAAGTTCATGCTTGATGGAATGAATGAGGAGGTAGTCTCCCGTGTTGATCTTGAACTTGAGGGGCTGTCCAAGATGGAGCTCAATGAGGGCCTGAACACTCTCCTTTCGTCGATTTATCTGATGATCAGGGCTCTGAAGCTTGAGGAGCAGTTTCAGGCCGAGGTCACACAGCGCATGGTTATGATGGTTCAGGACATGATAAATCAGGGGAAGAGCAGGGACGACATAGAAAACTATCTGGTTGCGAAGGTTGGGTTGAACAAGGAAGACGCAGAAATACTTCTCAATAAGCTCATAGGCCAGACAGAAAGCAAGAATCAGAGTGGAATGTACGCATGAGCGATCAGGCAAAGCGGCTGAAAATATCCGATCTTGTACCGGGGACCCAGAATGTGGACACCCTCGTAAACATTGTCTCACTTCAGAGGAGGGAACTGAAGAATGATCGTGGTGAATCTGTGTATTACTACGGAATCCTTGGTGATGATACCGGGACGATATCGTTCACTGCGTGGATATTCCCGCCCACTGTGAGGATCGGTGACGTTGTTGAGATCAGAAAAGCATCTGTCCGGGAGTACAAGGGTATAAACAGGGTATACATAGATGCGGGCTCCGAGATCATAATGCATCCTGGTGAAAGCATGGATGTAAAGAGGAGCTATTCCCAGATGAAGATAAAGGACCTTTCCACAGCTCAGCCATATGTCACAGTGGAAGGTCGTCTGTCCGGCGTGAGGGAGAAGGAACTGGACCGTGACGGTAAGAAGACCATGATGTATTACGGTGATCTCGAAGACGACACAGGTAAGATACGAATATCCTCATTCGAAAAGGCACTGAAGGAGGGGACTTTCGTCAGGATGGAGGGCGCCAAAGTTTCAGAATACAATGGCCGCCTCCGCATTACAGTGGGAAGCAGGACCGAAGTCACTGAGATAAAGCCCTCATTCCAGATTGGAGAGCGGCTCTACGATATACATGATATCAATTCCCCTCTTGGCGGAGTGACAGTCAATGGATTCATCGTAAGTCTTGGCCCAAAAAGCGGGCTTGTGATGAGATGCTCTGTATGCAACAGCAGGCTTGATGATATTCACTGCCCGGATCACCCTGAAGCTTCCGTGGTTTACGATCTCTTCGCATATTTCACTCTTGATGATGGAACCGGTAGCATACAGTGCACGGGAGGTAAGAACGCACTGCTGGGGCATATTGGGTTCACTCCGGAACAGTATACACCGGAAAATAAGACAATTTCACGCAGACTTGTAGCATCACGACTTCAGGAAAAGCTTCTGGGAAGGGCAGTTGTTATTGAAGGCGATGTTACCAGAAACCAGTCAGGGACATCTGTGCGCATATCCACGCTGAATTATATGGATACAGATTTCATGAAAAAGCTGGAGGCAAGAATGGGGGCTGATTTCCAGTGATGGCAAGGAAACGCGAATTCACAAACTGGATTTTTGGGCGTGAACTTCGGGACTCCAGGGAACTGGAGGAGAGACCGGATGAGGAGAGGGCAAAGCCCTACGTGATAACTCCGCTGGGAACCAGGGTCAGGAGGGTCCTGTTCTGCGGGCTGGTGTCACAGAAAAACACGGATGAATCCATGACTCGTATTACGGTGACTGATGGGACCGGAAACTTCTACATCTCTGCATTCAACAGCGACTTCGGAATGCAGGCCAAGGCAATGACAGACGTACTTGAAATTAATGACCAGGTTCTCGTAATGGGGAGGGTCAGCACCTACCAGAATGAAGGAAAGACTTACTTCAATGTTAATCCGGAAATAGCCATCCGTGTGGACAGTGCCTCCATGGACTACTGGCGCATGAAAGCACTGCACATCGCAAGGAGAAAAATCTATGCCATAAGAATGGCCAGAAACAGGCCTGGATCAACTGCTGCGAGCATCATGGATGCAGGATACTCTGAAATTGAGGCGGAATCAGCCTTGAGGTCTATTGAAAAGTATCCCGACTACGATCTGCAGGAATTAGAATCTGCCATAGCCGCCCAGATTCAGCCAGCTGTAAAGGAGGAGCACAGATCATCAAAGGATTTTATACTGCAGTATATCCGGGCAAACGACACTGATGGAAGGGGATGCAGGTATGAGGATCTGCTTGCGGCATCACAGAATGCATCCATATCCCAGAATGAGCTTGATGATCTGCTGAATTCGCTGGGATCAGACGGGGAAATCTTTGAGGTATCCCTTAAACGCTACAAGGTGATCTGAATCCAGCGGGTTCAGGAAAATATATTCTTCCCGTATTTTTCATCTATTGCAGCTTTACGTTCAAGGGTATATGCAGAGTTCTTCCTGTCATAGTCCGTTACGGTATAGCCGGCCGAGAACAGTTCCTCAAACTTTGCTCTGGTTGCAAGCCGGAGTTCAAGTGCTCTGCCATGATCTTTTCTCTTCATGTCCACATAATCCTCAGGAATGTGGAGTCCCAGAACATCAGCACATTGATCATTCCTGAATTCAATGGGCTTTTCAGTACAGTTTATATAACATTCCGGTTTTCCTGCGCGGAAACGCTCCCTCAGGATCCACCACTCTGTTACAAATCTGTCTGTAGGTATTCCGAAATTAAGGGCATCCTCCATTTCTCCGTAAAAATCCCTTAGATATGTCCTGGATATTGAGCCAAGTTTGTGAATATTGAAATTGGCATTCAGGGCCATGAGCGGATCGTATGTCCATGCAATCAGATCATATCCATTCCTGATGGCCCATTCTTTCTGCCGAAGCTTGAGAATCTCCCCAATGCCAGAATATTTCCTTTCAGCGACCACTCCAGTCATGTGTGAATAGAGGTAAGTCTTTCCATTCTTCATTCCGGCAAAGCTGAAGTGCATTCCAACAACCCTGCCATCCTCTCTCGCAAGCATAACGAGTCCACCATGGAAGCGCATGGCCGCCAGCATATCCTTGACGAGCTGCTCAATATTTTCCATTCCCCAGGCCGATCTGATAACCGGAATAGCCTGCCTTATATGGTCTGGATCCTGAACGACCTCAATTTCCATGGGTGCTGCCTTCCCACCTTACCTTCATGTCTCTGGCCGCCTTCACCTCGTCAGGTCTGCTGACAGGAAGATTCACTGGATGTTTCTTCAGTTCATCAGCTGAGAGTTCTGAACTTTCGATCAGGGCGTCCACGAATCTATCCAGATCCTGTCTGGATACCGTTTCTGTGGGCTCTATCATCATAGCTTCGTGAACAATCAGGGGAAAATATATTGTCGGGGCATGCACACCCTGATCAATAAGGTATTTGGCCGCATCAAGAGCCCTGATGCCTGTGTTTTCTGTGGAAATGACAACCTCATGCTTCTTCAGTGCTTTATATGGAATGCTGAACTTTCCTTCAAGTCTCTTCTTTATATAGTTAGTATTAAGAACAGCATTAATGGTGTTTCTCCTGAGCCCATCGGAACCATGGTAAGTGATGTAAGCCCATGCTCTGAGCAGCACCATGAATGAACCTGTGTAAGATGAGACCTTCCCAATGGTGTGCTTAGCACTGCTGTCAAGGTAGTATTTGTCGCCATTTTTACCTATTACCGGAACAGGCAGAAAATCCTTAAGGTGCGATTTAACCCCCACTGGCCCTGCCCCAGGTCCTCCACTGCCATGTGGTGTTGCAAAGGTTTTGTGCAGGTTGAAGTGAACAATGTCAAATCCCATGATGCCTGGTGACGTTATTCCAAGGATTCCATTGAAATTGGCACCATCGTAGTAGAGCAGGGCTCCTGCATCATGAACCATCTTTGCTATCTCGCCGATGTGATCCTCAAAAATTCCAAGAGTGTTTGGATTCGTGATCATAAATGCAGCGGTATGTTCAGAGAGGGCAGCTTTCAGTGCATCAAGATTCACCGTGCCGTTTTCAGAGGAAGGTATCTCTATGACATTGAACCCTCCCATTGCAGCCGAGGCCGGATTTGTCCCATGGGCAGAATCGGGAATAAGAACATCAGTTCGGCTTTCGAGTTCCCCCTTCACCTCAAAATATTTTCTTGTGATGAGAATCCCGGTGTATTCTCCCTGCGCTCCTGCAAGGGGCTGAAGTGTCACGGCATCCATATCAGAAATGGCCTTGAGGTATTCCTGAAGTTCATAGAGTATCTTCAGCTCTCCCTGTGTTTGAGACTGAAGCTGCAGTGGGTGCATATCAGAGAATTGCCTGAAGGAGGCAATGGCATCTGCATACTTTGGATTGAATTTCATTGTGCAGGACCCCAGGGGATAAATCCCAAGATCCACACTGTAATTCATCTGGGAAAGCCTTGTGAAGTGACGTACAACATCGTATTCTGAGATCTCTGGAAGTTTGAGCTCTTTCCTCAGCAGAGTTTCAGGAAGATCAATCTTCTGGTTCTCGTTAACACCGGGGAGCTTGTAGGTTGTCCCTGATCTGTATTCAAAGATCACAGGTTCATCATATACTGCCTCATGGTAGGTCATCAGAACACCTCCAGTGCTTCTGCCAGCTTCGCAATTGCCTCATCTGTTGTTTTCTCGGTTGTGGAAAAGAATGCTGCGTTCCTTATGGCAGATGCTGCTTCTCTGGATAGCTTTGAAAGAGCAAGTCCCCCGTTGATGCCATTGTTTGAAAGGTAATCCTGCAGACTGTCAACATCTTTACGGAACAGTACAAGCACATCTGAGAAAGGTTTTCCGGTGAGCTGCTGCTTATCTGCTATCTTAAGCTTGCCCAGGGTTTCCTTCAGCTTTCTGGATGTAATGTATGTGGTCTCTGCAATTTTTCTGAGTCCAGAAGGACCAACGGTTCCGAGGTATACAGTTGCGGCAATGGCCATCAAAGCCTGATTTGTGCAGATATTGCTTGTGGCTTTTTCTCTCCTTATATGCTGCTCCCTTGTCTGCAGTGTCATCACATATGCCCTTTTGCCATTACTGTCAACTGTCTCCCCAATAATTCTGCCGGGTGATTTCCTCACATAATCCTTCCTGAAACTGAGGATTCCAAGTGTCGGTCCTCCGAAATTCATGTGAATTCCGAGCTGCTGGCCTTCAGCAGCCACTATGTCTGCGCCATAAGCGCCAGGAGGTATAAGCATTCCAAGCGAAACTGGATCCACGTAAGCAATTATAAGCGCCTTTTTCCTTATCTGCTGTACCCGGGGCACATTTTCGTCAATTATGCCCAGGGCATTTGGCATCTCCACCACGATTGCAGAGGTGTCATCCGTGATCTTTGATTGAATATCGTCAATGCTGATGAAGCCGCTCCTGCTGTCAATGGAATATTTTACCAGCCTCACCGGGAGCCCGTAGAGGTAACTCTCCATGACCTTCAGCTTGTCATCATATATGTTTTCAGGTATCAGTATATCTCTTTTTTCATTTATTCTGTGGGCCATCCTGACGGCTTCTCCAAGCGTTGAGTAACCGTCATACATTGAGGAATTAGATATGTCCATGCCTGTGAGTTCGGCCATAAAAGTCTGATATTCGAAGAGTGACTGGAGGGCGCCCTGTGACATCTCTGCCTGATATGGGGTATACGCTGTCAGGAACTCACTTCTGTTTATTATGGAATCAACTGTGGCCGGGACCACACGATCATATATCCCGTTTCCCAGAAAGTTTATCAAATCTGGACCTCTGTTTTTTCCCGCTATGGCGAGGGCCCTTGAAATCACCTCATATTCGGAGATTCCGGGGCTGATCTTGAGATCGGTCTTTCTGAATTTCTCAGGTATATCAGAAAAAAGTTCCATCTCATCAGAAATGCCAACAAATTCTGCAATTTCCTGCTTTTCCGAATTTGACTGCATAGAATCGTTCATAGATTGTATGGAACTCTATTTAGTTTCGCTAATCATCGAAATGGAGGCAATGTGAGCAAAATTCTTAATAATGATTCCATTGACGTGAAAGTTGACAACAGAAATATCTTCCATCTCAGCAGAATCTGTCGCATATCCCACCATAGGTGTAATACTGCTTGGAGGCATAAGCGATCGCACCTGGAGGAACCCTCTGCACACTTCTGCAGGATTTGCATATACAGGACTTGATTATGACATCGACGTGCACACAAAAATATACGCTGTCAGGGGACAGCAATCAGGTTCTATAAATGGAGAACCAGTTAAATTCAGCCAGTCCAGCAGATCGCCATTCTATGTCCTCAACAAATATGCACCACTTATTTTCAGAAGGTTTGGAGTCACGGATGATGAAGCTGCTCTGTCATTCAGTTCCACGAACAGGAAAGTACTGAGTGGGAGTTCAGATGCCGGTGCTGCTGCCATAGGGGCTGGTATTCAGAGCCTTTCTGGCGGAACAATACCACTGGGGGATCTGGAACCCGATCTGAGGGCAATATCGGAGAGCGCTGCCAGGAGCCTTTATGGTGGGCTGTCAGTAACATGGGCAAGCGGCAGGGAAATACGTACTGAAAGAATACTTGGCCCCGAGGAATTTGACGACTACGTTATTGTTGGGTGTCGTTTCAACGTTCCCAGAAATCCTTCTGACAGGATTCATGAAAATATTGTTCACAGTCCTGATTATAACAGGCGGGTAGAATCCACCAGGAACAAGGGCTCATTACTGGTTAAGCTTGCCGAAGATAGGAACATCGAGGGGATATTTGAACTGGCCCACCACGATACCGACGAGTACCACGCACTCATTGAGAGTGTTGGCGTTCACGTGATAACAGAGAGAATGAGGTCCCTGATGGAATGGGTGAACAGCATGCGGAGGGAATACTGGCTTACCTATATTGTGACAGGGGGCAGCAATGTTTTTGTGATCGTAAGGAGAAAAGATCTGAATCACATCCTGCCACTCATTTCCGGAAAATGTGATGAGATAGATCTTCTGAAGGTGTCCTGCGGGGCTCACACAATATAAAGTGCAGCAAAGATGTTCCAGTAATTTCATGTCCAGATCGCAAAGACTATTTATTGGAAATGCGATCTCAGTTCAGATGGCGGACAAAAAATCCGAAGGATTCCAGTCTGGAGCAGGGTTAATCCGATATTTCGATGAAGAAGAGATCAAAGGTCCTGCCCTCGATCCCAAGCTCATAATATATATCGGCATTGCCATGGCAGTGATCGTTGAGCTTGCCAAGGTATTCTGGCCCATCTGATTCATCCTTCTCCTGTTAATTAATCCCTGATCTGTAAGTTATTTTTTCTGTTGGGCCCTTTAAAATCTTCTCCGGCTTTGAAATATTTATATCACGGTCGGTATTAGGCTTTCATGGTTTGGAAAAGAATTGTTTCTACCAAAGCTCTGGACAACGCAGGCGGCCATTTTTCGGTCAGCGTTGGAGGCAACACGATTTTTGTTGCCAGAGGAAAAGATGGATTTCACGCCATGGACGCGGTGTGTTCGCATGCAAAATGCATACTTGGCGTCTACAGTGCTGATGATATGACTGTAAAATGTCCTTGCCACAATGCAAAATTTGACCTGAAAACCGGGCATATGCTGGAACCTCCGTTTGTTGCTCCGAATGCCCCAAAAGATAAACTCGGGCTGAGATTATTCAAGATTCGGGACAATGAAGGCTTCCTCGAGGTTGACGTGGAGTAGAGTGACAGAACTCACTTCATATTATATGTTCTTATTTTTCCGCTCTTTCCCATATTGACCGCCTGGCGACCTGCAACAAAAAGAAATAAATGATCAGACACGATTAGGCTTGACGCTCCGGTGGTGTAGCACGGCCAAGCATAAGGGACTCTCAATCCCTCGACTCGGGTCCAAATCCCG
>JAVYSG010000036.1:0-13156 GCA_038729325.1 Thermoplasmataceae archaeon
AGACCCTTTGGAATCATTCCCTCCCTTGACATTGAATACATTACCCTTGATGTCCCGTTTGTTATTACCACCGTTCCCGTGAGAAGGCTGTTGATAAAAAGGACTGTGACAAGGATAGCCATCCCCGTTCCCATGTAGTCTCTCATGATGAATATCCCGGGAACAAGATTGCCTGCATAATTTATCATGTCAGAGGGCCCCCATGCAACGGTGAATACATATGCGGTAAATACATAGAATATCCCAAGCACCAGTATTGCCAGCACAACGGAGAGGCCCACTGTCCTTCTGGCATTTCTTGATTCCTCCCCCAGTGGAGTGGATGCACCAAAACCTGAAAATGCCGTGTACATGAACAGCATGCCTATGCCAATTCCGGAAATGCCACCCCTGGCAAGTCCCGGACTGAACACTGCAGTCGTATTTATGGAAGGGTGCAGCAGTACTATGATGATCCCGGAAACTGCAATAACCCCGATCTCAACCATTGCCATTGCTGTCGTGTACCCTGTGGATTGCCTGATGCCTGCCCGTGAAACCGAGAAACCGAAAAGAATAGCCGCTGCAAGGATCGGAAGCCACACGAATGACGGCATCTGAATCCCGAACACGCTGGAGAGAATGGCAGGAACAAAGACAGCAAGGCTCAGCCCCATGAATGCCAGTGCAAAAACCTGATAAAAGATATAGAAGAAACCGGAAAACAGCGCAGGTGATGAACCCAAACCGCCCTGCACATATGAATAGTAGCCGCCGGCTCCAGCAATTCTTATGGATATGCGCCTTATAATATATGCATTTAGCAGAACCACCAGGAAAGCCAGCAGTGCAGTCAGCGGCAGTGCACCAAGTGCGAAAGCTGCGGCTCCGGTGAAGGTTGCAACTGCAGCACCTGCAGGTGCAGACCCTGCAATCCCCTGGAATGTGCCCTGAAGAAGACCAATTGAATTTTTTCTGAGGGCTGACATATCAGGCACCGCCATGACTTTCATAGAAGCCAAACAGAATCTTTTCCGTGATTTCCAGATTATTGACTTTGATGTCCATTTTACCACTGTAATGTATTTTTTTTAGCAGTAGTGTATGCTAATATGCAATTTAAAATTTACCTGAAATAGCCTGGGGGAGGAGATTACGCCTTCACTCCAGGATTTATTGTTTCCAGGCTTTTTTTCCTGGTTTCAGGGGCCAGAACCACCGATATTATCAGACCCGTGATGGAAAGTGCTGCAAATATGTAGAGGGAGCTGAACACAGGAAACAGCGGGAATATGACTATGCCCATTATTGCTCCTGCCCTGGATACTGCTGTGGCAACTCCCTGGGCAGTTGCCCTTATTCCAGTGGGGTAAAGTTCTGTTGGATAGAAAAGTGTCACGGCACCTATCCACTGCTCAAAGAGAACGTAGACAAAGAAATATGGCACCAGAACAGCCCCTGATATGCGTATTATCGACCCTGCAAGAAGCACCACAGACATCACTGTGAACCCTGCAATGGTGAGAAAACGCCTGCCAAGCCTGTCGGCAAATGGAAGACCTATGGCATATCCGGCTATGCCCCCAATGTCAATTATTATTCCACTCTCAGCAGTGAGCCTGAGATTTCCGGCAAAACCAATTGAACTTATGACTCTGGGAAAGTAAAAGCCCATGCCATATGCAGCAACATCAAACAGAAACCAGGCAGATAGTATGAAGAATGTGGTTACAGCATACTTCCGGCTGAAGATTCCATTCCTGTCCTGGAGTTTTTCTGAAGGCTCCTGACCAATGATGCCGGATTTGCCTGCGAATTCCTGCATTGCCTTCTCAGCTTCATCTACCCGTCCCCTTGACATGAGCCATCTCGGGCTCTCAGGAATGGACAGGCGTACAAGTATAACGGGAATCGCAATGATGCCACCTATTATGAAAGTGTATCTCCAGAAGTATGGATTGCTGATAAAAGCAACATTCATCAGGCTCGAGAACAGGGCTCCAACCCAGTACATTGCAACCATTCCCAGCAGGAATTTTCCCCTGGGTTTCACCGGAGAGAATTCAGAAATCATGGTGGAACTCACCGGATAATCCCCGCCGATGCCAAGGCCGAGCAGAAACCTGAAGGAGAACAGTTCAAGAAAATTCCTTGAAAGTCCTGAGAGAATTGCGAACACAACAAAAAGTACAAGATCAAGCCCGAATATTCTCCTTCTACCTACCCTGTCTGCAAGTCTGCCAATAAGAGGCGCTCCCAGAAGCATGCCTGCAAAGGCCGAAGCGTTTACAGCCAGATACTGCTGGTTAGTGAGACCAAGCTGGTGCGGGATCACCACCATTGCAAGGGTGATAACAGACAGGTCATAGCCGTTCAGAAACATTCCCATGGATGATATGGAGAAAATCTTCCAGTGCGATCGTGTTACAGGAGATCTGTCCATGGAACCAAATGAAGGTTGATCCATGCTGACCGTAACCATGCCATTAAAAAAATCTTTGTTTCTTAGCTCTCGGCAATAAGCGGATCAGCAATGTCTTATAATTAACATCAGCATATTTGCCCTGTTGTACAGGACAAGAAGCAATGGGTACCTCCTTCAGCTCAATGCGGTCCATATGGGAACAAATTACCTCTGGATATCCTTTGAAAGCCTCATACTTCCAACCCAGCTTGAGAACGTGACAGGCAGCAGTTCCACGAGCCTTCTCCTTGGCATAATTGCATTCATCGGCATCTCCATTGGGGTCGTGGTGAGCCTCTTCTTCGGGGTGCTGAGCGACAGCAGGAGCATCCTCTGGGGAAAACGTGGTCCATACATCATAACAGGTGCTGTCGCTGCAGCCATCAGCATTGGCCTGGACATTCTGCTCCAGAACTATATATATGGCATACTTCTCGGCTATATTTTTGTGCAGACCGGCACAAATGTATCCTCTGCGGCGTATCAGCCCCTCTTCAGGGATCTTGTGCCTGAGGAACAGAGAGGATTAGCCTCAGGAATAAACGGCATTTACACACTTATTGGAAACGCCATGGGCCTTGGTCTATCCGGATTCCTGATGTCAGCTGGCATGGATACTCTGGCACTTGGCCTCATGGGCGCAACACTTCTTGCAACGGCCATTATCACAACACATACCATCAGACATGAGGATACTCCTGTTCATGGATCGGGCATGTCACTGCCTGGGATGTTTCTCGATATCTTCAATCCCGGTGGAAAATCAGCTGGCTTCTTCTGGCTTGTCGGATCTGCTTTCCTTGTGTTTCTGGGGGTCACAGGCCTGAGCTTTTTTGAACTCTATTATTTCAGGGACGTACTGAGATCATCTGATCCGGCAGAACTTGTGGCAATCTCAGGTGTTTTCGTCCTGATATTCTCTGCCATAGGTACTGCGATTTTTGGCTTCCTTTCAGACAGATACGGAAGGTGGAAGATGCTCCTGGCTGCTTCCATTATGGGAGGAGCTGCAACTGCACTGATTCCATTTTTCCCTGAATTTGACATATTTGTGATCCTTGGCATTTTTATTGCAACTGCCTATGGCATATATTTCAGCGTGTCCAAGGCACTGGCAAGTGATCTCTCCCCCAGGGAGGACGCGGGGAAATACATGGCTTACTTCAATTTAGGAATAGGCGGGTCATCGGCGTTCTCACCGCTGTTCTACGGCATTATACTGGACTACTTTGGCAGTGATTACCACACAGGCTTCACCTACCTGTTTGAAATCGCCGCGTCGTTCTATTTCTTCAGCCTGATCCTTCTTACCCTTGTACCTAAGAAATAGCAGCATCCAGTTCATTCTTTCCTGGAGAACCTTAAGATAATCCTGAAGATTACAGAATCATGGAAAGGGCCCGCCACCTTTCACTGCCATTCCTGATTGGATTTAATTCCATATACCTGGGTGTAAACTACCTCTGGATATCCTTTGAGAGTCTGATTCTGCCAACAGAGATTGGCGGAGTGGTACCGGTGGGGCAGATGGGACTTTATCTTGGAATCATAGCTGCAGTTGGCGCCGGATCCGGCATTGCCGGAAATTTCGGGTCAGGATTCCTTGGTGACAGGATACACATTGGCGGTGCCCGCAGATATCCCTATATTGCAATAGGTATCGGAATGACCGTGATTGCTGTCCTGTTACAGCATTTTACCTCCCCTTCAGTGTATGTCGTGACGGCAGGATATGTTCTTCTTCAGGTATTCTCCAATGTAGCAATAGGATCTGTACAGCCAGTTGTTGCTGAAACGGTGAGGAGCGAACAGCGGGGAATATCCGCCGGCATGAACGGCCTCTTCACCCTCACCGGGTCAGCCCTGGGCTTTGGTATAACAGGTTACCTCATGACATATCGCACCGAAGCTCTTGCCTTATATGCAATTGCTGCCGGTGTAGCCTTTACGGGAACAGCATCAATTCTCACCCTGGCGCTGGGAAAGGTTCCAGTGTCCCGGGCTGAACATGTACACATATCATCATTCCGGCACATCCCCCCCGATATGAGATCATTCCAGAGGCTGATTGGGGGATCATTCATGGTATTCATGGGGATTACAGGCCTTACCTATTTTGAACTGTATTTTTTCAGGCAGATTCTTCTTGTAAGTGATCCGCAGCTCTATGTTGCCATTGCCGGGATTGTTGTTCTTGCCATATCGGCTGTGGCGAGCATAGTGCTGGGGCACTTCTCCGACAGAATTGGAAGGTGGAGAATCCTCATACTGGATGCGGCCCTAGCTGCCATTCCCACGGCTATTATTCCATATTTCAGGTCATTCTATGTCTTTCTCATACTTGGTGCTTTCATAGGATCAGCCTATGGAACATTCTACAGCGTGTCTTCGGCCATGGCCGGCGATCTTGCTCCGAAAAATGAAGCTGGGAAATACATGGCATTTTTCAACCTGTCACTGGCTGGAGCTTCAACGGTATCACCACTCATCTACGGAGCACTGCTCTTCATTTTCAGAAATACTGTACACACCGGCTATGTTGCTCTATTTTCAACATCATCTGCTTTCTATCTCCTGGGGGCATTCATCATACTGATGGCCTCGAGAGTGTCGGGAAGCATCGGACATATTAATACAACGTGATAATTATGAATTTTATCACATGTATACCACAATGTATGCCATCAGGCTTATGATTGCAATCTGCAGCACCATCTGTACAAGTGCACCTGTGGAAATTGCCTTCAGGTAAAAAGGAAGCCTGTCGCCGGCCCTCTTTCCACTGATAACGCCCGCAATCCTGATTGAAAATGGCACTATGGTGGCAAAACCTGTTCCAACCAGCAGGATTCCGATTATCACGATTGCCCTGAACAGCCATGTGGAAAGGGTGAAAATCCCCTCATTCAGTGCCAGCAGGTAGCCGGCCAGTGGAACAACCACTGAAACTGCAGGAATGAAGAAAAGGGTCATGGGAAGGAGCCTTGCGGCAACATTTTTCCTTGTCTCAACCGGGCTTTTTCCCATAACTGTAGAAAACAGCAGTCCGAGGAAAATGTCAATTCCAGTCCATATGGCACCAAGCAGGACATGGACATAGTCCAGAGCTAGAATACTTCCGGAAAGGTAAGCCGCAGCCAGTGCAGCAAATGGTACAAGAAATGCAGCCATACCTGCACGTGACAGCCTGTTGCTTCTAATATTATCCTCAGTCAAAGCGGATACCCCGTCGCAAAGTGAGCCATAAAGACTATGATTGCCAGCTGCAGAATCAACTGGACAAGCGATATGCGTATATTGATCATGGTGAGCCTCACAATTTTTTGAATATCTCTGCCTCCGCGAAGAAGTTCAAGATACACTCTTGTCTCGTTTGGAAGAAATATGACAAGCCCCTGCACCGTCAGTATTATGGCGATGACAGCCACGACAATGAAATAAGGAGAGAAGAAAGAAATATGGAGCCACAGGGCAAGATAAATTCCCGCAGTTACGGTGGTGGTGGATATTGCCGGCATGAAGAATAGCATGACAGGCGTCAGCCTTTTTGAAACTTCGGCCCTGTCAGCGTTTCCAAGTCCCTTCATAATATAAGCAAAGAAGATCCCCATCACAAGATCCATTCCTGTCCATGCAGATCCTGACAGAACGTGGAAATATTCCAGAAAATAAAGATCCCGGCTTAGAATTACTATGACCAGCAAGGCCGGCGGTATTACGATCATGGGAAGTCCGCGCCTCAGAGAATTGGAGATTGAATAGTCGATATTAGCAGTCTTTCCGGCATTTACTTCTGTCAACTTCCATGACTATGCGCTGCGGACAATAAATAAATTTCTCTGCACAAATTTGACTAAATCCCACCTCTGTATATTGATGCAGAGATTGAGGATCATTCTCTATCCTGTGATTTCCGGGATCTTACCAGCAATGCTCAGTGAGTGCGGTACCGATCTGACCCTGACAGGCAGGAAACCCATATTCTCTCCGTCGGCTTCCACGGGTGCCATGCCTTCCAGGGAAAACTCGGAAAGGTGGAAAGTCCTGACCTTAGTGTCTGAAATATATGTTCCGTTTCTCAGCTTTCCCAGCTTTGAAATCAGTTCCATCCGGCCCATCCCTCCAACAATGTGGATGTCAAGCAGTCCGTCCGTAAGCGATGAATCCGGGGAAGCCAGCATTCCACCGCCAAAATATCTTCCATTTGCAACAACAATTTCAACTGATTCAAGGCTCTGAACCTCAGTTTCATACTTCATTGTAATTTCATATGATTTAAGCTTCCAGAGTGATCGCAACACTCCTGTATTGAAAGACCTCCTGGATCTCCTGTGGGAGTTGACGTAACTCATCACCTCTGCGCCGAAGCCGGCCTCCATTATGTTGAGAAAACGCCTCTGCCACGCTCCAGTTTCTATCAGGCCCGTATCGATGCGAGTGCAGATACCTGAGGTGAGCGAATCCAGAATTTTTTTAACATCAGGCATGCCGAGGCTGCGCATGAAGTCAGATCCGGTTCCGGCGGAGATTGGAGCAATAATAACATCACTTTCAGCCACGGCCTGTAAAACCTCGTTTATGGTTCCATCTCCGCCTGCAATTATGATTCCGTCAAATCCTTCAGAAACGGCCTCAGCAGCAAGCGAAGTTGCATGCCCCGGTGAATTGGTGAATGAAACATCATGGGTAATCCTGCTGACCATTTCCTTCACTTCAGGCCACCTGTGAAGCGATGATCCAGAACCTGCAGCGGGGTTTACAATTGCCTTAACCCTGATTCTCAACACCCCTTTTCGCCATGTGCCTCTCAGCTTCCATCCTCATTGAAAGGCCAGCATCACTACTGTATATGGCCGATCCTTCCCGTCTCCTGACTATGTCATCTACGGTAATTGCACATTCATGTTCAATATCGTATTGTATGGGATCACCCTCATCTTCCCGCGTATAATCTATCACCGGAAGGCCTTTCATGGATGCACTGAGCCCCAGATGCTCCGTAACCAGTCCGGCAACCTTCCTTGAAGCAATCCTGTAATCAGTGAGTTTCCCGCCAAGTACATGTATGATGCCGCTGTCTTCAAAAATAGAAAATTCCCTGGTTGCCTTTCCGGGATCGCTGCTGTCAGAAACCAGCGGCCTTATACCACTGAATGTTGTTATGATCGAAGCCATGTCAATTTTTCCGAAGATATAGGAAGTGCTCTCCAGGAGATAACTGATTTCTTCCCTGCTCGCATCTCTTTCCTCAGGTGATCTGACAAAGTTGTCTGTGGTGCCTATGTGCACAACTTCGCCCCGGGGCAGGATAAAAATCTGCCTTCCGTCAATGTGCGATCTGAAAGCTATTGCATTTTTCAGGTTAAACATGCCAGCGGGAAGGACAATATGGATGCCTCTGCTCAGCTTTATTCCAGGAACACTGCCGGTCCCCATTAATTTCATTGCCTCAGCAGCCCACGGACCGGTGCAGTTCACCACCGCCCGTGCATGCACCCTGTATTCCTTCCCTGTCAGGCTGTCCGCAACTACTGAGGAAAATCCGGATGAAGTTCTTTCAACCGCCGTAAACCTTACGTAATTCAGGCAAACAGCCCCATGATTGTGTGCGGAGCAGATGTTGCTGATGACAAGCCTGGAATCGTCTGTGATTGCATCAGTATATGAAAAATATCCCCTCACTGCGGAAGGGTATTCCCCGCTGTTCCTGTGAAAAACAGGGAATGATATCCTGTGACCCAGAATGTTGTAAATCATAAGTCCGAGTCTGATCTCCCATTTATGCCATGAATTGGGAGTTATGAGTATGTGAAAATCAATATCCCTTACAATTCTGGTATTCCGTCTCAGGTAATCCCGTTCCCGGATGAGATTCCTTACCTCCCGTATCCTGCCCTGCTGCAGGTAACGCAGCCCCCCATGTATGAGCTTTGAGGACGCGGAACTGGTTCCGGATGCAAAGTCATTTGCCTCTACAAGAAGCGTTTTTATTCCAATCTGTGCCAGTGTGTTTGCCACTCCAGCTCCATTGATTCCTCCCCCTATGACCAGAACATCAAATTCGCTGTCTTCGAGGGTTTCAAGATCAGCAGCCCTGGTCCTTGAGGAAAATTCAGGATTTTTCATTCACACACCACCATACATCGGGTCCCTGACTTTATTCATCAGGCTAACATGTTCGCTGTCCAGATACTGCCTGAACAGGGACCCCATTCCATGGTGGTGGGTTATTGCACCATGATGCCTGAGGAACGCCCTTATTATGCCATCCCTTACAGCACTGAGGATTTCAATTTCCCTGTTGAATTCTGTTGAAATTACGAAGGTGAAATATATGCATGCTCCGGATCTGTAAAGGTGAGACACATGTGCCATTATAACCCCATTGAAACCATACTGTTCCTTCATCTGGTAAAATGATTCCCTGACATCCCTGTAAAGGTCAGGCAGATATTCCCAGTTGGCTGCAGTTTCAAGAGTGTCAGGTATGTAACCGGCTTTCCACAGTACGTTTGCAAGCCCTGGCCTGAGATACCTGTCCCTTTCCCAGAGCCTTGCCGGAATTCCGCCGGCATATACCGAACCAGGAATGCCCATTCTCCATGGATCCTCATTGTTAACAACAATAAGGATTGCCCCATTTCCCACTCCCCTGATATCAAGATAGCTGCGGAAAAGCTTCTGAATACCTCCTGCATTACTGGAACGAATTGCGAATTCTGTCTCTGTTTCATCAGAGAGGCGTGCTACTGTTGGGACCTTTTCAATCTGCTGCAGGGCTGAAAGACCGTCCTCAAAGGTTTTAAACAGATAACTGTGGTAATATCTTCTTCTGGGTATTCTGAATGTCTTGAGAGTAACGTCAGTTATTATCCCGGTGCTACCGGCAGATCCCAGTGAGATGTCCAGTGCTGTTGTACCTGAAGACTGGCTGGGAACATTGATATCTTCAATCTGCCCTGATGACGTCAGGAGTGAAATGGAGAGAGCAATATCCCTGATCCCGCCATACTGGTTTGATTCCTGTCCAACTGCACCTGTTGCTACCCATCCCCCGACGGTGGAATAACGAAATGATTCAGGGAAGTTGCCGCATGTGTATCCTGCCTTCCACAGCGCAGCCTCAAGATCTGAGCCTGTGACTCCTGAACCGGCCCGGACAAAGTTCTTACCTATGCTTATGGACGAAAAATTCTTCATATCCACTGAAATTGTTTCATGAACAGAATCCGGCTTAAGCGATCCATTGACGGAACTTCCTCCCCCATACGGTATCACCTTCAGGCCATTCTCAAGAATGGCTCTAATGGAATGTTCCAGTGATCCGCGGTCCGGATAGATTACACCTCCAACAAGTTGACCAGGCGATCCGTGCTTTGCGGCAAGTATCTCTGGAGAGGACTTTCCCATTGAGTGTATCACCCTGTCCTCAAGGTCTGTGGAAATGCCGGCTGTGGCCACAACCTGTCCGGATATCCTTGCGGAATCCTGCAGTTTAATACCTGGATGTAAAGTTAATGTGCCGTCCCAAGCAGTGCCGGGGCCTCCAATTTTACGCGCAGCAAAATTGAATTCGGCGGAAAAATCTTTACTGATATCGCGCCCATAGAGAACTGATATGGACATTGCTACTATCAATCGTGCGAAACATATTAATTTTTAATGCCTCGGCACTATTCTAACTGCACTGGTGAGCAACCATGAAATCTGAAAAATTAACAGAGTTTCGGGAAATTCCCTGTTATCCGGGATTTTCTGATTTCACAGATGGTAGCTTATTCAGTAACTGAGTGGACAGGGGAATATGTTATAATTTCAACCTGTTATTCTTCGCTTAGATACTTTTAATTTGCTCTGACTGATAGCAACAAGACACTGATGTTCCCTCAGTTCAGTGCAACACTTTGCAATGGTAATCCTTACAGAGAGGTGCCCACAACAAATGGTATGAAAAAAATTCTGCATCAGAAAAGTGTAGTCTGGTTTCCACCTCTTGAATCGGGCAGCATTTTCTCCCATCCAGCCGGCCTTATCCCAGCAAATTCCTGAAACATTCTGGCAGTTGCCGGGCCGAATCCTGCGTAGTGATTGTTGGAAAATACAAGAGCCCTGTCCACATCATCACCGTATTCAAGGATGCGTGAAGCCCACTTTTTGAGATCTGCAGATCTTTCAACTGTGATTTTTCCAAATGAATCCTCGCTTATGCTTCTGTCTCCAACAAGCCTCATGTATATATTTCTGGCTGTGAGGGAATGAAAATCTGGAGTATGCGGGTTATCAGACCATGCCACCGAAATATTTCTTTTTCTCATTTCTTCCAGAATGATGGAATTGTACCAGTCACTGTTTCTGAATTCAACCGCATAGGCAAAGTTTTCCGGGATATTCCTGATGAACTTCATGAAACTCTCGCCGGAATTCCTGTATGAAACAGTCGGAGGAAGCTGAAAAAGCAGGCATCCCAGCTTCTTCCCCAGAAGAGATATTGTTGAAATAAATTCATTGAAAACTCCATCAACTCCAGTGAAAGAACTTTCATGTGTCACTGCTCTTGGAACCTTTGCACAGAACAGAAAGTTGTCTGGTGTCGCTTTGATCCATTTTTTTACCGTTTCACGTGAGGGTATCCCATAGAAAGTGGAATCAATTTCAACAGCCTGAAATATGCGGGAATAGAGGGGCAGCATCATCTCGCCTGTTGTTCCACGTGGGTAGAAAGTACCAACCCACCTGGAATAGTTCCATCCTGATGTCCCGGTCAGTATTTCCATGTATTATTTGCCGGCTGAACATTAGAAATTCAGTATAAAGATATTGGATTTGTTCCACATCATGGAAATAATCAATTCACATGGTGATCTTGGGCAATGTCAAAGCCGTGGAAACTGATAACAGGATGTTGTGATCTGGTGAACATTTCGCTTACCCGATCCGGCATCTTCCCGAAATTTATGATCCCGTCACACCTTATTGGAGAAACAACAAAATTTATTGAAAAGACAATGATCGTTGTATCATGAATGCGACGGACGCTTATTCAATAAGAATGGCCACTGATCTCAGCCTTTCCGGGGAAAACCTCCTTTTTGTCCAGAAATACATAAAGAACGGCGAATACAAATCGTGCATCTACAGGATATCTGGAAAATCAGAACCTGAACAGATCACCTTTGGAGAATCTGAGCGATCACCCCGGATGGTTGATGATGTTCTATACTACATCAGATACAGCAAGGAAAAGGAAACACTCATGTCCATGGAAGCAGGAAAGGAGCCCAGGGAAATAGCCTCATTTGCCAAAATCATGGATTATTCAGTTTCAGGAAGCAACATTTTAATTGTGGCAGCAGAAAAGGCTGACAATGATCTCCCATTCTACGCTGACAGACTTAAGTACAGATTCAATGGCCGCGGTTTGCTGCGCAGCTATTACGGCCTGTTTTCCGTAAAGGATAATCCAGTCAGGATATACGGAGGGAAGTTCGATGTACTTGGTGTCAGGGAGAATGGAGGGCGGATTATCATTGAAACTTCAGAATTTGGCGACGATTATTCTATGAGTGATCTGCTGGAGATAGATGCTGATGGAAAAGTCATGAAAAGAATAACAGAGAATTCGGCAGAGATCAACGATTTCGATCTTTCCGTAAAGGGCAGAATAGCATTTTCCGGACATTATGGTCTGAAGCCTTGGGAGATCAGCAGCATTATATTTCCGGAGGAGGGGAAAAAATTTGTTCTCGGCAAGGATTCCAACAATACTGTCATTTCGGATTCTTTCGCAGGCGCAAAGTATTCAGTCAGGTTCGATGGGGATGACCTTTATGCCATAGGGCAGGAGAAGTCTTCTTCTTTCATTTATCGTGTGGGGAAGGAAATTACGAAGTTAACCGGAGACCAGAGAAACATCACATGTTATGATGTTTCCGGCAGGCTGGCCTACGCATATTCAACACAGGATCATCCATCCCTGATTCACTTCCAGAAGGAATATGACCTTAATCCTGCAGTTTCCGGAAAAATTGCAGACACAATTGAGATGGATGGAGGTGAGGGTTTTGTTATGTTTCGCTCCAGAGATTCGCCAACACTTGTTTTTATACATGGCGGTCCACATGATTCCTATGGGCATTCATACTTCATTGAATTTCAATACATGTTCCAGAACGGATATAACATAATATTCACAAATCCTCCCGGCAGTACGGGCTATGGTCCGGAGTATGCCAGGGCCTGCGTGGGAGACTGGGGAGGATCCGCCTTTAACTACATTAAAAAATTCATTGATCTGGCTCGAAAGAGGTATGGAATAAATGAAAAGATTGGCCTTACCGGAGGTTCTTACGGCGGATTCATGACAAACTGGATAGTGACGCAGAGTGATATGTTCAAGGCTGCCATTTCAGAAAGGTCCATTTCCAATCTGCTTAGCATGGTCGGAACCAGTGACATAGGCTTCTGGTTCAATACGCTGGAACTGAACATTGACAGGCCATACTCCACGGAAGGCATGAAGAAACTTATGGAACTTTCTCCAATAAGTTATACTGAGAATGTAAAAACGCCGACAATGCTCATAACCGGGGAGGAGGATTATCGCTGCCCGATTGAGCAGGCTGAACAGTTTTTTGTTGCCCTGAAACTTAACAACGTTGAAACTGAACTGGTGAGATATCAGGGAGATAACCACGAACACGCAAGAAGTGGCGC
>JAVYSG010000037.1:0-10222 GCA_038729325.1 Thermoplasmataceae archaeon
ATGGGAGAATCAGAAATTTCTTATATACCTGCAGAGAGCGACCGATACGAGGATCTTCTCACTCAGATGCTTCCGCTCGGGGTATGCTTCCATCATGCAGGCCTGTCAAATAACCAGAGGACTTCCATTGAGGGATTCTTCAGGGATGGGAAGGTGAAGGTTCTGGTTGCAACGCCGACTCTGGCTGCCGGAGTCAATCTTCCCGCAAGAACAGTAATCATAAGGGACATAACCAGGTTTTCGGACGGGATGATAGGGTATATCTCATCAACCGAGGTGCACCAGATGCTTGGCAGAGCCGGAAGGCCGAAGTACGACACCGTGGGTTACGGCCTGATATATGCATCCACCGAAAATGCATATGATCATGCAACACAATACCTTGAGAGCGATCCTGAACCTCTGGAATCCTCACTCAACCGAGAATCACTTATAAGGTTCAACGTGATGGCACTCATCAGCACTGGTCTGTGCAGCAGCCTGGACGGGATTTTCCGGTTCTACAGGACAACTTTACTGGGCCTCCAGCAGGAGATTGATCAATTTTCAAAGCAATTCAGCCGCACCCTGTCATTCCTTGTCAACAACGGCTTCGTCACTGAAAAGGAAGGAAGATACGCTCCAACCAAGCTGGGAAAGGCGGCAAGCGATCTCTACATAGATCCCATGTCTGCGGTAATCCTCAAGAAGTATCTGGATTCCGGTGAAATAAACGATGTCAGATCGCTTGTGAATATATGTCTCACTCCTGAGGTTATGCCGCTCCTTGCACGTTCCGATGATCTGGAGGAGATTGAGTACTTCATCAGGAAGAATCAGATTGACGTCTCACAGTTGGCAGAAGACTATGCAGGGAGAATCAAAACAGCAATGGTACTTTTGGACTGGATCAGCGAATCATCCATGGAGAGGATGGAGGAAAAATATAACATCGGCCCCGGGGACGTGCAGGCTAAAGTGAGCAGTGCACAGTGGATATCATACAGCCTTGCCCGGCTCGCTTCCATGTACCTGCCGGAAAAAAGGCGTTATTTTGAGATACTCAACATAAGAATTACGGAGGGGATCAGGGAGGAGATATGGGAGATCATCACAATTCCAAACATAGGCAGGGTCCGTGGCCGCAGGTTATACAATGCAGGGTTCAAATCTCTCGAACAGGTTGCAGGGGCTTCCGTGGCATCCATATCTAAAATCGTTGGTTTCTCTGATAAACTGGCCTCTGACACGATTTCCCACGCTCAGTCAATAATCTCCAGGAGAAAGGCATGATCGATCATCTGAGGGTTCCCAGAGAAATGGCGCAGAATGCCATTGAAAGAGCCAGAAGACTCGGCATTGTGGATTATAATTTCTCCATTCAGAATGATGCTGAATATGTCTTGATTCCACTGGTCAATGGTGCAGTATCGGAAGCGGAATACCCAACAGTCAAAGCCCCTGGAAGACCTGCGCAAAAAAAATACCAGCCTCTGGGGACGCATGGTGCGTTTGACGTCATCGGGCACATTGCCATAACAAAGATAAGAAACAGGGACAGGGCAGTTTCCCTCGCAGAGGCCCTGATAAGCACAAATCGCAGCATAACCACCGTATATCTGGACACCGGCATTCAGGGAGAATATCGAATCAGGAATCTTGAACTTCTGGCCGGAACAGATAATCCTGTGGCAGTCTACAGGGAAAATGGTGTTGCCATGACTATGGATGTAAGAAAGGTGTATTTTTCGCCAAGGCTGGCAACGGAGAGAATGCTTGTCTCAAAGGATGCGAGGGATGGAGAGGAAATACTGGACATGTTTTCCGGCATCGGGCCCTTCTCCATGAACATAGCCAGATGGCACAACTGTACCGTCCACGCCATCGACAGCAATCCTGATGCCATTTTTTACATGCAGCGCAGCATTATGATGAACAGGCTCATCGGCCGGGTTATTCCACACAATGCTGATGTGGAAAATGCATTATCAGAGATGAATAAGTTCAATAGAATAATAATGAATCTTCCACATGATTCATTCAGGTATCTTGGCGTGGCCCTTGAGCACCTCAATCATGGAGGAATCCTGCATTATTATGAGATACTCGACGTTGCATCCCTTGAGGAACGTATGGAAGAACTCAGGTCAAGATCTCTGGAACTGTTGCAGAAAAGGGTGGTGCATGGATATTCATCAAGGGAAAGCATGTTCGCCCTGTGGCTCCGGAAAGCATAGTTTCATCCTGTTGATTGATACATGATACCACAGGATATTCGGCTATTTTGTGTTCATAACTAAAATTATGTAGTGAAATTAACTATACCATTTATCCATGGGAATTGCTGACCATATTGGGAGCTTGACCTCAGAGGTTTACGAGAAAGTTCTTCTTGACGAGGTGAAGGGCGGAACGGTTCCCAACCATATAGGCATAATAACTGATGGCAACAGGCGATATGCAAGAAGTATGGGGCTTTCCGAAAATGAGGGCCATGTGAAGGGTAAGCAGAAGCTGGAGGAAGTCCTCGAGTGGTGTATGGAGGTTGGAGTCAAGATCGTAACAGTCTATGGCTTTTCAACTGAAAATTTTCAGCGTGAAAGGAAGGAGGTTGATTTCTTGTTTCATCTTATAAATGATGCCCTCCTGGATCTCCTTGACGATCAGAGAATCTACAGGAACAGGATCAGGGTCAGAGTGATTGGGGAAAAATCACGGTTACCTGAATTTCTAACCAACACAATCTCCCTGGTTGAGAAGACAACCAATGGATTTGACGATTTCAAATTCAATCTTGCCATTGGTTATGGCGGAAGGGAGGAGATCATCAGTGCAATCAAGAGAATGTATGTTGAGATACAGGCTGGTAAATTCGGCATTGATGACGTTACAGAGGCGAGGTTCCGCCAGTATCTGTACGACAGGGAGCTGCCTGACCCTGATCTGATTTTCAGGACCAGCGGAGAGGAAAGGATTTCCAATTTTCTTCTCTGGCAGTCTGCATATGCTGAGCTGTACTTTTCCGATGTTAACTGGCCGGAACTGAAGAAGGGCGATTTCCTGAAGGCCATACTTTCCTATCAGAAGAGGAAAAGAAGATACGGTGTCTGAATGTATCTCGCAATAGACGATACTGATTCGAGCAAGGGAATGTGCACCACCTTTCTGCTCACAGAAATTATAGAGCGATCCGGCCTTGATGTCATCGGTATGCCGGCACTTGTGCGGCTCAACCCCACCATTCCCTTCAAGACCAGAGGCAATGGTGCACTCAGGGTGAATCTTGGTCACGGGGAGGGGCAGGTCCGCAGGATTGGCGTGTCAGGCAATCACATCATACGTGCATTTCAGCATGGAAGTGAGGCAATAACTGAGCATGATCTCATTGATATGGCTGAGCAGGTGGTAAGAGAATTCGCAGAACTTCAGGAAGAAAATACAAATCCCGGAATCGTTGTTTCCAGGATGGAACTGCCAGAGGAATTCTACTGGCGTGCAGTCCGAGATGTCCTCACTGTGCAGGATGCCGAGGATTTCCTCAGGAAAAACGGTGCGGAATATGTTCGAATCAAGAACGGCAGAGGAATTATAGGATCGGCAGCAGCACTTTCATGGAAGGGTACCAGAAGAACCTATGAACTGCTGGCTTACAGGTATCCTCATCCGGGACAGATTCCACAGGATATGAAAATGTCAATGGCCTCCGAAGCGGATAGAATTCCGGGAACTTTCAACAATGTGGACAGAAACAACCGGCATGCTGCCATATTCCCCAGTGAGAAAACTCCAGTCATACTTGGCATCAGGGGACGCGATCCTGAAGCCCTGCTTGGCCAGGGAATGAATATGGTCATCTCATGGAATGTCGGCCAGGACAGGATACTTGTCTATGAAAGCAATCAGGGGACAGATGACCATATAATTGAAAACCCGGAAAAACTGGAGGATCACCACACATACAGGATCACCGGAAGAATCATTTCTTTTCCATATTCAATCAGGGGTTCACATTATTTCTGCCAGGTGGCGTGGAAAGAGTCAGCTGTGAAAATTGCCGCATTTGAACCCACAAAGGAATTCAGGCATACATTTTCGCAGCTGGTGCCAGGCGATCTGATCACAATATATGGCTCGTACATGTCAGGTACCATTAATGTTGAGAAACTGGAGCTCATAAGCAGAGCAAGGCTTTATGGCAGAATTAATCCTGAATGCACAGGATGCCACAGGCCCATGAAAAATCATGGAAATGGTGATTACCGGTGCCCCACTTGCGGAGAAAGACAGAAAGTTCCGCATTACACAGTCATCAACAGAAGTCTGAATGAAGGGCATTATGATGTTCCCGTGATTGCGAGAAGACATCTCTCCAGACCATTTGATTTTGCTGCGCAGACAGTGGGAGGTACCATGGCATGATATGTATAACCGGTTCTCCCGGCAGTGGAAAATCAACGGTTGCATCTATTCTCCGCTCAAGAGGTTTTGCTGTACGCAATGTTTTGGACTTTCCCGGGTCAATGGAATGCGTTTCAAATGGGGAGGCCAGCATTGAGTGCCTCCGGGCTGTAACGGGCAGATTGAGCCTTCCCGGAGAATTTGTCGAGGGCCATTACTCACACCTGATGGACTGTGATTCCGTGATCATTCTGGACAGGGATGAGGATCGTGTGCTTGCAGAACTGTCATCCAGGGGATACAGCCGGGATAAAATAATGGAAAACCTGGATGCCCTGAGATGTGACATCTATTTTTCGGAATCCCTTGAATCGCTTCCCAGAAGCAGGATAAAGCGGATATCAGTGGTTGAAGGCGATCCGGAATTTACGGCAACATTGGTACAGCGGGCAGCATCGGATCTTGAGCAAGAATTAAGACGGCACGTGAGTTAACCATTTATGGTGCTCGATTCCCAGAGATCACGTGCAGACAGATTCTTAATACCCATAACAAATCTCTTCATAAAGTGGAAGCCGGACAGGGTTTCACTGCTTTCTCTCACTCTTGCTGCGTTTGCCGGAGCTTTCATATACCTTGGCTCTTTTTACAGGATACTGCTGCTGGCAGCCTTTCTCTGTGTGGCTTTCTCTTCTCTATTTGATGCAATAGACGGGAAACTTGCAAGGATAAAAAACATATCCTCACCCCGTGGAGATCTGATAGATCATGTATACGACAGGTTCGCAGACGTCTTCATGATCCTTGGGTTCATCTTTGGAATGTATGCACAGTATGCCATTGGCATACTTGCTCTTGTAGGCGTTATGCTCACAAGTTACATGGGTGTGCAGTCGCAGGCACTGGGACTCAAAAGGAACTATTCCGGCCTTCTTGGAAGGGCAGACAGGCTTGTTCTGATAATGATCTTTATTCTTATTGAATTTATAATTCCGTTCTCCGTGCATCTCTGGGTATTCAGGATAACGCCAGTGGCAATCCTGCTGATCTGGTTCGCAATAGCCGGAAATGCCACGGCAGTGATGAGATTCTTTGACAGCTACAGGGCACTTGCCCCTTCCTGAATGCCATCAATCAGGGCCTGATATTCCTGTGCAATGTCGCGTGCCCTGGCAACTGTTCTGGATTCACCATATATTCTGATTATTGGTTCAGTGCCTGATGGCCTCACAAGAACCCACCCGTCCTTCAGGAAAACCTTGATACCATCGGAGGTGTCAGTCTTCATTCCTGAAACATATCCCAGAATTCCTCTCTTAATGGTTTCCCATTCGACCTTTCTGTCCGTAGAGAGCTTATGGATATGATATTCCGGTATTTCCGACACAAGTTCCTTCAGCCCGGCTTTTCTGGCAGCCATGAGGTTAAGAACAAGGGCGGCAGTCATTGCTCCATCCCTGCAGTACTGATGCGGGCCGTATATTATCCCGCCATTCTCTTCTCCGCCAATTTTTGCTTTCTTTTCTATCATTGTTCTTGATACCAGAGGCGCCCCCACCCTGGTCCGGATAAGTTCGGCTCCGCCGGCATTGCAAACCTCATCCATGGCGTCAGAACTGCTGATTGGCGTTACCACTCTGTCACCTGGCCTTATGGTGCTTTTCACAATGAGAGAAAGCGTTATGTCCCCGTCCACAAAGTGCCCAGTACTGTCCACAAAGACAGCTCTGTCAGCGTCCCCGTCATGGGCTATTCCCAGGTCAAATTTGCCGCCGCTTACAACATTGATCAGGTCCTTAAGGTTTTCAGGCCTCGGCTCAGAGTTGCGAGAGGTGAATTTTCCGTCCGGATTTGCATTGAGGGTGACAACAGAGCATCCGAGCCTCCTGAGCAGTTCTGGTGTTGACATATAGGCTGCTCCATTTCCAGCATCAAAGGCAACCCTGAACTCCCCTGTTCTTATGGCTTCAGCATCCACTTGCCGTATAATTCCTGTAAGGTAAAGTTCAATGGCATCCGTAACAATTCTGATCTTTCCACATATATTCCATGGAGCCTGGTAGAATGACCGGTCATAATAGATGCTCTCTATGTCCTCCTCCTGACCTCTTGGAAGCTCTGTCCCATCAGCTGCAATGCACTTTATTCCGTTGAACCTTGGCGGGTTGTGGGAAGCAGTTATAACCACACCGGGGATTTTGTTGATCTTGCAGTAGTACTGGATTGCCGGGGTGGGCAGCACTCCCAGGTCAAGAATATCCTTTCCAGCGCTCATGATGCCTGATGAAACCGCATTGAATATCATTGGCCCGGTATCTCTTGTATCCCGTCCCATGGCAATGGTGGTGCTCTGGAAATATGTCCCGATGGATTTTCCCACCTGCAGTGCCATGTCAGGGGTCAGATCGGCATTTGGCTCGCCTCGTATTCCGTTGGTTCCAAAAAGGGGAGGCCTTTCAACAGATCTTTTCATTTTATCATCTGTTTATCATGCATGAATATTTAACAACTGCGAGCAGGCAATTCGGGTAGATCATATATTTTAAACATGGATTGCCCGACTGAGGTTACTGTTCTTCCTCCAGGTTGTAGTTACGGCCTCTCCACTGTATTGTACTGGTCTCTCTTGCCTTAAGCAGATTGTAAAAATAGATGAATGGGATTAAAAAACTGAGGAGAAAGACATGCAGCTTCCTCTCTCTGGATCTTCCAGCGTTTCTAAGTGATGTAATCACGGAAGGTGCCAGCAGGAGAGCAAACAGTGGACTCGTTGAAAGTGCCAGAACTATTCCGGATAAAAATACCAGTATTGTGGCAGAATAGAATATAATGCCATACCGGAACACGCTTGGTGTGGAGTAAACCGAAAGGGCAGTTTGGCGATTTGCCCACTCGATAAATGTTGGAAAATCATCAGGTGAGTTGATGACCGGAGCAGCCTTCGGCACATATGCTATTTCCATGCCAGCTTTCTTGCAGAGTTTAGTCAGTGCAACGTCATCAGACACATATGATCTGAAAAAATCCAGCCCATCGCCCTTCAGCAGGTCTGCCCTGAATGCCAGCGATCCACCCCATCCGAACCGTGTAATGCGTGATTCCATCATTCCCTGACCGACAAAGCCCCAGACCAGTTTGACAAAAGACCAGAATCCCCCTGCAGGACGGAAATAAGGAAATGTAGTTGATATTCCCGTGGTGCTGGCAGACATTGGTGCCAGAAGTAACCGTAACCAGTCTCTGTCAGGTAATATGTCAGAATCAGCAATGATATAGACAGGATAACCGGGGAAATGATTCATGGCCGAAGCTATTGCTCTTACCTTACCGCTGCACCTGCTGCAGGGATCATCTGAAATGATCATATCCATGCCTGCAGCACGGATGGACTGGACTGCCGGATCATCATCAGAATCAACAACAGCAACTGCCTTCCAGTTCCCGTTTAAATTTGCCATAATTCCCTTCAGGTTTTCGTCCAGGGTGTAATCTTTACCTCTGCAGGGTACAATGACAAGCGCCCGTCCCTCATAGGAACCGTATGCAGTTTCCACATGCTCTCTATGGGTTGCTATAAAAGTAAGTCCAGCAAAAATCAGAATGATTGCTGACAGAAAGATATCAAAAAAGAGGTTATGCAGGATTTCCGGGATCATCTTCAGACCAGTGTGACATCCTCAGAGTCAACCTGGGCCACGCCAGTTATAGAAGAAATTGCTTCCTCTACCCGGTCAATCTTCCCCTCTTCATCAGGCACGATTACCTCAAATTTTATGGCTTTCAGGCCGAACCCAATTTCCTCCATATATGATTTGTTTATCTCACAGAGAGGTTTGATCTTTTCCCTGATCACATCCAGGAGCTTTTCCATGGACACGTCTGGGGATTCGGGAAGTACCTTCAGGACAACAGCAACGTCTCCCATGGAATCACGGCCCTGTAAATCCACAGTGATCGCAGACATAGCCAGTGGAATGCTCCCTGCATTCCTTGCATCTTCCGATCAGTTCCTCTCCGCATGATGGGCACTCGAATATAGAATAGCCGGTCTCAACCAGTCCAACCCCGCAGGAAGTGCAGGTCTCTTTGTATCTCATCTTGATCAGTTTCTCCCTTCCAGATTGCCTTGTAATATTAATAATGTTCTCGGTCGAATGTCAGGGTATGGTACCGGCCTTATGAGTAAATGGCGAAACACCTTTCCAGTAAAGTATCCCCAGGAGCTGGAATTAAGCCTGTTTGCAATATTTCTGGCAGATCTGGTGAATAAACGATAAGATAATTTCATCTTTTGCATACAGCATTATGCAAGATATCTATGCCATCTTCGCCGAAAATAGCGGCAGGATCAGGGAAAAACTGGAAAACCACTTTATTGCATCCCAGAATCCACTGTATATTGGCATCATCCTGAAACCCTCTCATGGTGCCTGGATCAGGATGTCAAGGGCAAAGACAGTGGTGCTTGAGATTGACGGAAAACCGGGTGAATATTCTGTTCCATACAGAATTGAAGTCGGGGAGAACAGTATCTTCTTCCTGAAGCCCAGGGAAGAAGACTAAAGTATAACAAAACCAACAAGCACAGTCATGAATATCAGGACTGCAAAGACTACAGCGAATGTCCTGAAATCCCACCTCATGACCTTAGCTCCGTCCAGCGGACCTATTGGAATCATGTTGAATGCGCCGAGATAGAAGTTAAGATAACTGATTTCCAGTATTATGCCACCCAGGCCCCTGATCAGGATGCCCAAAAGGGAAAGCAGGAGGAACACAAAGCCTGCCAGCAGATTAAATCCAGGACCGGCAAGGGCAGTTTTTCCAATCTTCTCATTTCCATACACTCCTGCAATGTTAACTGCTCCCGGGGCAGCAAGAATGACACCGAAGAATGAGGTGATGAGCGCCATAAGAATTCCTATGGGCCATAGCCTGAATTCTGCCCATCCACCATAGTTTCTGGCCACCTGCCTGTGTGAAAGCTCATGTCCCAGAAAAGCAATCCCAACCGCAACAAAGCTTACAATTATAGTTCTTGCAGCCACCAGTGCAGGCACATGATACCCGCTGTCAGCGAAGCTTGCAATTGAGAATGCAAATCCCAGAACAAGAAGTGCCAGGAGAATATCCTGGGTTTCCCTTTTCATGTTTCCAAAGCCGTAATAGTTCAATCAGATTCCTCTCTCCTCATTCATCCTTGAAATATACTCCATGAGAGTTATTACATCAAGTGCTTCAGATATGCCAATCTGAAGATAAAATGCAACGTTCAATGGTTCCTGCCTTACATTATCCTTAATGGCCCTCTTCAGGAGCCTCAGAAGCACATCATTCTTTGTCTGGGCGTGCCTGGCAATATCCATCTGGTCATGAATGTATATGTATAAATTTCTGGCTATTATGGGATCTCTCCTGTCCAGATTATTGAATATAACAGCGATTGTCAGGTCATTGATGTTATCCAGAGGATAGCCCTTAACTGCCCTCTGTATAACATCCCTTGATAGAATTTCATATTTTTCCTCATTTATGTCAAAATAATACTCCCTGCTCTCCAGAAAAGCAAAGACATCCTCTATCTTTTCAATGGGTATGTCAGCCCTGTAAAATGCTTCCTTCTTGTCAAATTTCTTCCTGGCCCTGTACTCAACCTTCAGGAGCCTGCTTACGTACAGCAGAGTTTCGGCAAATTCCTTTCTTGCCCTGAGATCTTCCATGAGTTCACCATGAATATCCCTCTTGAGAAGAGTTCCTTCATAGCGGCTCATGATCTTTTCTGCCATGTCGAAGTCATCGGTTTCAATGTAACTCCTGATTACATATTGCAGACTCTTCTCATCAA
>JAVYSG010000037.1:10322-12830 GCA_038729325.1 Thermoplasmataceae archaeon
GGATCAACACCCATCTGAATTGCTGCTTCGAAATGAATCAGGGCCTGCTCATATTTTCCTGCGTTATTAAGGGCGCCGGCCATAAGTATCTCTATTTCAGGAGTCCTGTTCTCGGTTTCCAGATCTCCAAGGAACTGCAACACTTCATCCTGTTTCCCGGAATCCGCAAGCATGGCCATGTGCAGATCAATGTCCTGGTGATTGAACTGCCTTGTGCGAAACAGCATCATTGATTGTTCAATAGCTTGGGAAATGTTCCCGCTGTTTCTCAAAACATCTCGCCTTATCCTGAAAATCCACGGATTATGCAGGGTTCCAGATCCCACATATGAAAGAAAATCTGATGCCGGTTCCCAGAATCTGTTTCTGTTTATGAATGAATGGAAACCGCTTAAGTTCATCAGTTCCAGTGATCCCATGGCGACCATCTTCTCAGCATATTCCCTGATCTTCTTAGTTTCCCCGTAAATCATGGACAGTTCCACTGCCAGGAGTAGAAAATCACAGTTCTGGAGGCGATCCAGAGAAGCGTCCACATTCCTTCTTGAGGATGTGTAATCTCCCCTCTGAAAATCAATCATTCCCATCAGATAAAGATAAAATGGATCCTTCTGGTTTGAAGCAGCCCTGAGCAGTTCCCGTTCAGCACGATCCAGTTTCCCGTTTCTTATGTACGTTTCTGAAATGGGAAACAGATACCTGGCCGAATCCATGATCTCATCGCCCGTTTTTCCCTCTATGGCCTGCCGGATGAGATCCACAGTTGCTTTTGCGGATCTGAATACAGGTTTCGAAAGAGAGTTTGCAAGTTCCTCAGGCATTTTCTGGTCAGAAGAAATATACCACCACGACTTTATGAATGCAAGGGCAGTGGAGGGGTGTTTCTCAAGGAACTGACCATCTATGCTGCTGTAATCAGAGGGGATTCCCCTGAGGCGATCAGTGACAGTTTTCAGACCTGCAGATTCTTCCCTGTGGAGTATTATGAAACTTTCAAGCTCTTTGAGGTCCTCCTCAAGCCTTATGTTGAAAAATACTGAATCAATGATCATTGGATTCCCGGCATAATCAGGAACGGATGACAGCGCCTTGATTGCTTCACGATGCCGGTCGGTATGGAAAAGTGATGCAATGTAATATTCAGCCTTTGACTGCCTTAACTGCTGATACCTGTCAATGAAGGAGATAACCTGGCCGAATTCTCCCCTCTGGAAAAGCAAATCCAGGATGTAGTTTGCATGCTCTTCGGATTTTTGATCAATCTTTAGAATTTCAAGGGCGGTGTTATAAGCATCATTGGTGTTGTCAAGCTTGATCAGAGTCCTGAATTTCATGTTAAGAAGATCCAGGTTACCAGGATTAACTGTCAGGCCATCATTTATGTCCCTTAGAGCTTCACCAAACATTGATTTCTTTATTTCTGCATCGATCTTCTTTGAAAGAAAAGATGGATCAGAAAATATTGCAGCGTGTGTTCCAGAGATCTCCAGAAATTCATCAATGAGCCCCTGTGAATAGGCAATTTCGAGGGCCGTCCGTGTCAGTTCCAGATCATCTTTGCTGCGCTTCAGTATCTCCTTGATTATCTCATAAGCTTCAACCTTCTCACCTGATGCCAGGAGGATCTTAACCTTCTGCCGGAGAAGCTGTTCATTCGATTTCATGGAATTGAGAGCATTATTTACAACATCAAGTGCAGTCTTCCAGTTACCAGAAAGTAACAGAGAATCTGTGACAACAAGTATATCATCCACTTCCTTCAGATCGCTGAAATTAAATCCCTGAAGTAAATCTGATATGTCACTTTCACTGGACTTTGCAGCCAGTCTGAGTCCAAGAATACGGAGCCAGGTCTCATCCCCTGCATGGCTCATTATGATTTTCATTACTTTCAGTGCTTCAGGGGTTCCAGCGGATTCCGCATATTCCTGAACAATTGATCTTGCCTCAGGTGGATCAACAAGTTTCCATTGAATGGAATCCAGGAACTCAGAACGCAGTATGCCTGATCTGCCGTAAATGTGCGCCAGACGCAGTTGATTCTGAAGTCCGGTTTCAGCAATTTTTTCCATAATCAATAGCTCCTTTTCAGGAACGGATTTCTGGGTAAATGCGCTGATAATGCGCCCAGCGTCATCAGTTGAAATTCCGTCAGGAAGCGAAGAGCATTTCTCCACAGAAGGTAAAAGAGACTCTTTGTTTTCAGCTACCCTCTGAAGATTAAGTATCAGGATCATTGAATCAGCAGGGGCAGATACACAAACTTTTTCCATATAGGTCTGAATTGATTCCAGAAGGTTGCCTGTGACCTCAATGCCTGAGCTTTCCTCTGCGGCAAGATACGGTGTGATGGTCTTCAGCAACTCTGCCGGTTCCGTACTGGAATTACCTGCATCCACGAATGCCTGCTCAAGCAGTTTCACCAACTTTCTCTGTGAAACTCCATCTGCCATTTTCACACTACATTGATAATTCTATATTATTATTGTTGTCTTCAGCAATATTTAC
>JAVYSG010000038.1:0-12746 GCA_038729325.1 Thermoplasmataceae archaeon
ATGGGCCACCCTTTCAGACAGGGGCTCTGGGTTAATGGAAAATTCAGCTGGCTCAGTGCCTCAATGATAACCGGATCCGACTACATGGACCACACAATGGTGGGCCTCAACATTTACGAGTTCGAGGGGATATCATTCAGGTCAGAGGATTTTGTTGACATATACGACGACGTATATGTTCGCCGGATGAAGATAAGGAACAACACACAGGAAAAGAAGGAGATCAGGGTATTCCTGCATCAGAATTTCTATATCTACGGCAATAACATCGGCGACACCGCAATGTTTTACCCTGAGGGCAATTCAGTGGTTCATTATAAGGGGCGCCGTTACTTCCTGTGCTCTACAGTTGACAGTCTCGGCTGTCAGATGGATCAGTATGCAATTGGCGTGAAGGACTTTCTGGAGATGGAAGGGACCTGGAAGGACGCAGAGGACGGGATACTGTCCATGAATCCTGTTGCAATAGGATCAGTGGATTCTGTCATAAGGCACACGCTCATTCTTGAACCTGGACAGGAGGCAGACCTCTTCTATTACATAGCGTGCGGCAGGAATCTTGACAAAGTCGCCGCCCTTCAAAGGAATCTGACCTATGATCTGCTTGCCAGAATGGAACTCAGGACAGAAAATTACTGGAGGCTGTGGTCAACAAAAACGATTCCAAAGATATCAGACGATCTCTTCTCTCTTTACAGGAGATCACTTTTCATAATACGGAGCCATCTTAACGATCTCGGGGGAATACTGGCATCAAGCGACAGCGACATACTCAAATCAAACAGAGACGGGTATTACTATGTGTGGCCAAGGGATGCAGCCATAGCGGCTTTTGCACTCATAAGAGCCAATCACCAGGGGCCTGCAAGAAAATTCTTCGATTTTTCCAGGAACACCATATCAAAGGAAGGTTATTATTATCACAAGTATCTTCCGGACGGCAAGGTGGCCAGCAGCTGGCTTCCAAGGATCATGGCAGGGAAATCCATTCTGCCGATTCAGCAGGACGAAACTAACATAGTTGTGTGGGCACTCTGGAAGCACTTCACCAAGATTAAGGATATAGAATACATTGCTGATTTCTATGAACCGCTGGTACTGAAGGCAGCAAAATTCATAATGGACTTCAGGGACTCAGACGGGCTTCCACTGAGTTCATTTGATCTCTGGGAGGAAAGATACGGTGTGCATGCATTCACTGTTGTCACAGCCTATGCTGCCCTGAGGTCCGCATCCCGGATCGCTGATACCTTCGGGGATGCGTTATTTTCCAGGGATTACAATCAGGCGGCTGACCAGATGAGAGAACAGTTTGACAGGAAATTCTTTCTTGAGGATTCAGGCTATTATGCCAGGGCAATTGTGGATGGACAGCCTGACAGGACAGTTGATAGCGCCATCACTTCAACATTCCTCTTTGGCATGAAAGATGCAAGGGACCCACGTGTGGAATCAAGCATGAAGGCAGTGATGTCTAAACTCTGGGTCAGCACCACCGGCGGAATAGCCAGATACGAAAATGATTATTATCAGCGGGTCAGGGAGGACCCTGCGATTCCAGGAAACCCATGGATCATAACTACCCTCTGGGCTGCACAATACTACCTCAGGATTGGGGATAAGCAGAAGGCGCTTGAACTGATAAACTGGGTTGTGGCACATAAGGAAAAAAGCGGCATACTTTCGGAACAGATCAACCCGTATGATGGCACACCACTATCCGTATCTCCACTTGTTTGGAGCCATGCTCAGTTTGTCATAGCAATGAATGAGCTTGAGAGAGTGAACCAGGGGCAGGGAATTAATGGGACGGGCTGATCTGCAAAAGATTCCAGCAAACAATAAATAAAATATTGTAAAAAGGATACAGAAAGGTAATGAAAGATACGGAATCTGAAATCAAGAACTGGGAACAGAAGGTGTACAGCAGTGCACCGGACGCCACTGATAAGCAGAAGATATCAATTATTGTTCTCATAGGAGTAATGTACGCTGTGATGATATTCCTGGTCTATCTCCTGGCGATTCATGCCATAGCTGTTGCCCCTGTTTAGTGTTCATGACAGACTCAATATGCGTGCGGAGGAATTGATTGATTAAGCTTCAAAATTCTAATATCATTGGCGTATCTGAGGTTACATTCTTTGTAAGGGATGTCACTGTGGCAACATGGTGGATACAGGACCTGACTGGACTAGAACCGGTTTTCACCTCTGAAAACTTTTCAAAATTCAGGATAGGAACTACTGAACTGGGTCTCCACATTGCTGATAAGAAAACCGGGCCTGGAGCCGCCGGAAGTGTTGCATACTGGGATGTGAAGGATCTGGAAACTGCAATAGTGGATTTTCTATCTCTCGGCGGGTGTCTCTACAGGGACCCCATAAACGCACCAGATGGGGGAAAGGTGTGTCAGGTGACCGATCTTTTCGGAAATGTCTGGGGTCTCAGGGAGCCTGATCGCAGTTGAACTGAATTCATCCTGTGCAGCTCCTGATCAGTTAAGTCTGGAGCTCACAGTTTCCATAAGGTGATCACGTGTCCTCTGATCCTCAACCAGAACAAATGTCCCTTCGATTCCACGCGTCAGCATTATTCTGTAACGATTCTTCAGCAGTGACAACCCACTGGCCGGATCGCGCACTGCAACACTCCTGAGTGAATTTCTTCCGCCAACGTTATCCATTATTGCACCGGAATCTGCTGTCCACGCACTATTTCGCCATATGAGATCTTTTCCCCATATTATTCCGGCGTAATCTGCCTCAAATCCCTGCGCTCCATAGACTGATGCACATTTTGTCAGGGCGTCCCTTCCCTCAATCCAGTACTGTGGATACTCTGTAGTTTCATCCATCAGCCAGCTTATGTCAGGATTTTTCCAGCGCAATTTCTCTTTTCTTCCGTCGGATTCAGTGAAAGATGCAACCAGAGCCACCTTTTTGCTGATGCGAATTTCATCCAGTGAACGGATCATTTCATCCATATCTTCAAAGATTCTGAAATCGTAGCCTTCCGGGATTTCCCGAAAAGTATCGCCAAGAATGCCTTCAACAAACTCAGAATACCGCTCCCCTCCAACGTTTCTGAAGACTGAATTCAGAGTAAATTCACGAACATCGGCTTCATTTCTGGCAGCATATTTGAGAAAATTCTCCCTGGTTCCGGATTCCCCGCCCACAAGGATCTGGTTTTCGTCATAGAAGTATATTCCTACCCTGGACCTGGTCATTGAAATATCTATGACGCTCTCTGACATCCTCTGGGCTTCATCAAAGACTATGAAATCAAGAGGTTTTGACAGGTCATCCACACGAAAGCCAGGCTCTCCAATGCCGTTGTTTCGCATCGGCCCGGTGGAATAGAACCTGATCAGTGGTCTTATCTGTGCCGGAACTGCACGCCTCATCGTATTTATCAGCCGGTTGTTTCTGTAGGATATCAGGCCGAAATATCCTGTCCTGATGGCTTCAAGGATGATATTGAGCGCGACCAGTGTTTTCCCGGACCCCATTTTTCCCCTGATCAGGAAAATGGTCTTCCTGCCGGATTTAAGGGATTCCAGGACAGAACTCAGAACTTTCATCTGATCACCGGAAAGCCCATACCCGACAGCAGAGAACGCCTTCAGAGGATCTGCCATGATTTCCTGCTTGTGCCTTGATATAAAATCTATGAGGGTGCTGTTCACAGAGAACCTGCCATTCAGTATGAGGTCTGCCTCCTTTCTGGACCCCTTCTCCCTTATTATGGGGGTCATCACCTCTGAAAATTCTCCAGGTTCATAGTAAATAGTGCAGTCATTCCCATCTGTTGTATTATACATGAATACCACGTCCCTGAAGTTGAACTCACGCGCTGCAGTGTGAAAGTTTCTGAACTTGTAGAGATAGTTTGATGATTGATAACATGGCACCGGCTGTGGCCCCAGGTCCGTATCGGCAACAAGCCTGTCCATCTGCCTGTATTTTCGCCAGCCTTTAGTCTCCACAATGGCAACATCCCTCTTCCCAATGACCAGGAAATCAACCCTCTCATTACCTATTGGGAAAATATACTCCATGGCGACAGGGACACCGTCCGGAATCACTGCTTTCATTGCGTTAATGGAGCCTGTCCATGAGCCGCGAAGGTAATTATCTGGACGTTCTCTGGTAATTCGTTCATAGCTCCTGTTCAGGTCGCCAAGAATGTCTCCTGTCGGGTCTGTCTGAAAGCTTTCTGTGTAATATAAGCAACTGGAAAACGCATGTTCCATCCTGGAACTAAGGAATCAGGTGATATAATTCTTTCAGTCCGCTGGTAAGGATATGTATTAACTGAGCGTAGAGCCGTTCCAGGACCTTCATCCTGATGGAGGCAACACAGGATATTCCTTACTTTCGGTGACGGCCAATAGCCGCCAGTGTGACGTTAAGGTCACACAGAGCCCTCCGGACGCCGTCGCTGGAAACGTTAAATAAGTTACGGCTATGTGAATGCTATTGCTGTCAACGAACAGGGACAATCAGTTTGAAAAGTCGCATTACAGATGGGTAATGGCCGCTCTGGCTGGCCTGCTCATGACGACAAGCTTCATTTCTCTCACATCATTTGGAATTCTCTCCAGCAGGATGGCTCCAGCATTTGGAGTAAGCCCGGTTACCCTGTCGGTTCTGGGCATAGATGCATTTTCTATGGGATTGTTTGTCGCCTTCTTCCTTGGGCAGGGAGGTCTGTTTGACACAAGGCTGAAGACAGGAGTGCTTGTGGCACAGGCATTCCTGATTGTACCACAGTTCCTGATACCGGTTTTTCATGTGGTTTATGTACTGGCGGCACTCCGGTTCTTTCAGGGTCTGATGATAATGATGCTTGCATTATTTTCAATTCAACTTGAAGGATGGTTTCCACCGGAAGAAAGGGCAAGATCACTGGCATTCACCCTTGGAGCCATATCACTTGGAAGCGCGGCCGGTGGTATCCTGTCCGGTGTTCTGAAATCTCTCAGCTGGCAGGAATCCTACTATATAACAGGCATAATAATGGTGGCCGGTGCCCTGATATATTTCATATTTGCAAAGGATTCAGCTGCACAGCGGAAGGAGATAAAGCAGGCTGAAGGAGACAGGCACAAAAGCGTATGGAGAGACCCCATGGTCATTTTAATGGGGATTGCGCAGTTTCCTCTGAGCTGGGTTTTATTCAGCATTGGAGGCTACCTTTCCACATATTCATATCATCTTGGATACTCAGTTTCCCAGACTGGCACCCTTGTCATAGGCTGGGGAATATCGGGATTTATTGCAGCTTTTGTTGGGGCTGTGCTCGGAGACAGAATAGCTGGAAAGAGGTCTTCCAACAGAGGGATACTGAAATCCAGGTTCGTAATAATGACCATGGCAGATGTCCTGATGGCACTGGGAATAGTGCTTATGATCACTATTGGAAAGTTATCCTTCTATGATCTGCTCCTGGCTGCCGTTGTAAATGGTTTCCTCATGATGTTTCCGCCAAACTACTGGGCCCTTCCAGGAAATATTTTCCCGCTGTCTATTGTAAGTGCCGGTGCCTTTGGGATGGGGCTCATTTCAAATTCTGCTGATGCCATCGGACCCCTGGTGACATCCTCATTGCTTTCGGACCTGGGATGGAATGGAATTTTCCTGATAATGTTAAGTTTATCATTCACTGGCGTAGTGATAAACCTGATTATATATAGATCGAAAATTCCTCTGGCAGGAAATGATGTGACGTGATCTGGAAGAATTAAAAGTGGAACTTGAATGGAATCATCATTATGTCAGGGTCTCCTAATTATAATTGTCATGTATCATTGATGGTCCAGCTATCTTTTCAGCGTATTTCGGAACTGCAGTGAAATATCCGGACATAGTGCATGAATTGCTGTAATGAAGATAAGAGGAGCACATACATTCAGATGCAGATATCTGGAAAAAATTATGATAGTTGTAGAGCTCCTGACAGAAACATTTTATCTGGTCACATAGGTCGGATCGTGCATCTTTGCCACAGTCATCCTGCGTTCTCTTCCCACCTGAGCCCATACAAGAATGAGCATCAGGGGTATCTCAAGCAGAGGACCAATTGCAGTGGTTATGGCAACGTAAGGATACACCGTAAAGGCGGCAAGGGCTATGGCAATGCTCACTTCAAAATTCCTGGCTGAAACCGAGAATCCGATAGCGGTGGCGTCAGAATAATTATAGCCGATCTTTCTGGATGTAAAATACCCCATATGAAAGAGCACAAAGTAGAAGATGAGCATCACAATCCCGACCATCCAGATCAGCGAAGGCATTTTTATTATTCCATACCCCTCTCCCCAGAATATAACCACTATTGTGAGCAAGAGGGCGATAGTTTGCACAGATCCCAGAGAACTCAGCAGGCTGTTATAATATTGTTTCTTCTGGAAAATCTGCCTTGTAATGATGCCTGCCAGCATAGGAAGAGCAAGGTATAATAAAACACTCTCAGCAATGAGAATGGGGCTTACTGTAACAGAAGTCCTGGTCAGAAGATATATGAGAAATGGTGTAGTTATGATCTGAATTATTGAGTTCCAGGCTACGAGCGAGACTCCGAGGGGAAGATTGCCATGCGCCATGTTTGTCCAGACCATGACCATGCCTATACACGGGGCACTCCCGAGAAGAATAATACCTACCAGCATCTGAGACGCAACGCCGGAACTTAATATGCCAAAATGCATCTAGACTATATAAATGAAAAAGTATGCTATTCCTGCTACAAGGAATGGAGTAATTGCATAGTTCAGAAGTGCAGTCAGGCCTACAGTTCTGATGTTCTTTATGCTCTCTCCCATCTCGTCCAGCCGAACCTTGGCCATGGCCGGGTAAATCATAAAGAAAAGACCCACAGGAATGCCGTAAGTGGCTACAACAGAACTTCCAGATCTGAACCCGAATCCCAGAGACAGACCCACAGTAATGGAAATTATTACAAAAATTGGAAAAAGAAGATCCTTAACTCTCAGGCTTCTTAAAATGTTATCAGATGCCATGTAACCACAGTTTTATTTCAGAACGTGATTATTCCATAGCCTTCCTCTGTACTTTTCGCTATATATTCCCCAACCGGAATCAATTCAATGCCACTCAAAAGTTTCGCCTCCAGATTGTACTTTCTTGCAGTGTTTACACAGGCCTTTGGTTTTACGGATGCAAGCGAAATGTATTCATTTTGCAATTTGTCACTGGTAGCGAGCGTTTTTTCGCTCGGTCCCCAGAATGTTATCCTTATTTCATTTCCCATCTGGACCTGGTTCTTCGCAAAGTTCAGCGGCATCCTTATCCTCTCCTCATCTTCACTCATTATTATCAGCATTATCCTTGCCATAAGATCACATCACGCCTTCACGTTATTGTCTTTCTGCTCATTCACAGTTTTCGCAGGTCTGAGCACCAGCTCCCACACGAAGAATATGCCTGTAATCACTGCGAATATCCAGAGAGTTGTTGTGAAGCCGAAGTATTTCACTGAGAACATGTAGCCAATCAGTGGCATCAGGGCGGACATTATCATCATGGATGAACTGAAGAATGATGTTGACGTTCCGATCTCCTCAGGCTTGAATGTTGTGTTTGCTATCTGTATTCCCAGGGTCCATGCAATGCCATCTGGTATTGCGGCAATGAGGAATGCCAGGATAAAGAAGCCGATTGATACGGAACTCAGTGCAAGAAATATTGCCGAGACCAGGGCGATAGTAACGGCGAAGACCATGTACGGCCTCCTGTTCTGTATTGGTGATTTCAGCCTTATGATGAATCTTGTGACAACATCACCAACAAACATTGCCGCGAAGAGGTAGAACACTGTTGTGGCTGAAAGGCCAAGGACTCCACCGTAGATGACACCGTACGAGAATATTATGTAGAATGGTATTGTATATGCGAACGCCGCTATGACGGCCCAGTTGAACTGCCTGTTCCTGAAAAGGGATGCTATACTTGCGCTTCCCTTATGCCCCTTCAACTCCATGTACTGCAGGGAATAATTTCCCCTGAGTGAAGCAACGAAAGGTATTGCAACGAATGCCATCACTGCGAATATGAGGAAGATTTCCTTGATGCCCAGATGCAGGAGATACCCGGTGACGAAAGGTGCTATGATAAGTGCAAGTGCAACCCAGAAGGAGAATGATGCCTGTTCAACCTGTCTCTTTGCCTGATCCTTGGAAGCCATGCCCGCCATGGTCATGAATGAATCCATGACAAGTCCAGTTATGAAACCGTCCACAATCATCAGAGTGTAGACCTCTGCAAAGCCCGATGCAAATATGTAAAGCGGCATGGTGATTCCAAGAAGTGCCAGGGAGATGATTTCAACTCTCTTCAGCTGGCTGGGCTTGAATTTTCTCATGAGGAATGCTGCCACTGCAAATGCAAGTGTGAACAGTGCAAATCCTATTCCTATTTCAAATTTATCCATACTGAACGCCAGTCCAAGTGATCCTATTGATGTCTGGTAGAACTGCAGAAGGAATCTTCCCATGAATGCTGCTATTATGATGAGCCATTCAGCCCCGCTGATCAGCCCGAAGTCCAGGCCAACTTTTCTTAAACTTTTAGTTTGTGTGTTTGCCATAATTGACTGTATGGTCAATGATTATTTAAACTTTATGACTGACTGGTCAATTTATACTGACCAACCGATTTATAGATATAGATCAATTGCATTACTACATATATGAATAAAGAAAATGACAAAGAGGAAAAGATTCTGAATGCTTCAATCAAGGTATTCTCAAAGAAAGGATATGATATGGCTACCATTGACGAAATTGCAAAGAAGGCAAAGGTCAGCAAGGGCATCGTTTTCTTCTACTTCAAGAAAAAGGACAATCTCATAGAGAGAGCCGCTCTCCGTTCAGTTCCTGTTGAGGAGATTTCCGGTGTGAACAGCAGAAGCCATGAAAGCGCACAGGAACTCCTGACAGATTTCGGTATGTCCTTCCTGAGGAAATATGAGAATCCTGAACTCCGGAATCTCCTGCTGATGACCATCGCAAACAAGGAGAAGCACAGGCAGATTGAAATGGCACTCAGGGAAATGTGTTTCCAGGAGATGAACAAAATGTTCTCGAAACTGGAGGAGTTTGAGGGAACAGGCGTGCCATCCCCTGTCAGAAGAGCATTTTTTGGTGCTCTGCTCTGCTATGTAGTGTGGTGGAACGACAATGAGATGAATCCGGAGGAGTATGTGAGAACGCTTACCCAGAGGATTCTGGTTTCCATCAGGGAATCAAACGGTTCCAAAAATCTCAAATTTCCCTATGATTAAGTGCTGATATCCTGTTTTTACTGGAATATCCTGGATGAATGGCATCTGTATTGCATCGATAAACATCTTGTGATTCATCCGGTATATGTTAGATCAGAAAACTGTGTACGTACGAGAAGTTTAAGCATAGGTGAAACAATAGCATTTAGAGGTAGTTGTTAACATGGTTGGCGGAACTCATAACCTGAATGTAGAAAAACTGAAGACAGAAGTTCTGGAACTTGAGCCGGAGCTTATTGATATGAGGAGAAGGCTTCACAGAAAGCCGGAACTTTCGTATAAGGAATACAGCACTTCAAAATTTGTAGCCGATACCTTAAGGAAAAGTGGCATAGAAGTAACAGAAAAAGTTGGAGGCACAGGTGTCGTGGGCCTTATAAGGGGCACTTCAGGAAAGATAACAATAGGGCTCAGGGCAGACATGGATGCGCTTCCAGTTGAGGAGCAAACCGGTCTGCCGTTTGCTTCTGAGAATCCCGGAGTAATGCATGCTTGTGGCCATGACAGCCATACTGCCATGTTACTGGCTGCTGCAATCATTTTGTCGAAACACAAAAGTGAATTGAAGGGCAATGTGAAATTCCTGTTCCAGCCTGCTGAGGAGGATGGCGGTGAGGGTGGCGCTCTTCCGATGATCAGGGATGGGGCGCTTGAGAATCCCCATGTCAGCCACGTTTTTGGCCTGCATGTTGTCAGCGATTTCCCGGCAGGAACCTTTGCGACCCGAAAGGGTCCACTTATGGCTGCCCCAGATGGCTTCAGCATTCTGGTTAATGGGAAAGGTGGGCACGGGTCGGCTCCTTCTGATACTATTGATCCAATCTACATCGGAACCCAGATAATAAATGCAATTTACGGAGTAAGGGCAAGGCAGATAGATCAGCGTATGCCGGTTGCGGTTTCAGTTTGTATGGTGAAGGCCGGCAGTAAAGATAATATTATACCGGATCAAATGTACATGGAAGGCACCCTGAGGACGCTGGACGAAGGCGTGCGGGAAACCATGAAGGGAAAAATCATAAATGTTGCAGAGAGCGTAGGTAGCAGTTTTGGAGCATCTGTGGAATGCAAATTCATAGAGAATGCCTACCCTGTAACTGTTAACGATCCGGAAATCACAGAAGATGTGATAAAGATACTTGGAACTATAAATGAAATGAAGGTCATAGAAATAGATCCGGTAATGGGTGGAGAGGACGTTTCAAGATTTTTGCAGAAGGCCCCTGGCACCTATTACTTCCTTGGTATGAGAAATGAAAAAAAGAATATTATCTACCCTAATCACAGTTCCAAATTCACGGTGGACGAAGATTTTCTCAAATATGGCGTTCTTTCTCATGTATTGATAGCGATGAATTTTGCGAACAGATAACAGAACTTCAACCAGGTCAAGGAAACTTTAGTCGCCGTTTATACTTTTTCGGCTCATTTCATTATTTATTTAAAGCGGGAATTATGCCTCAGCAGGACAATTACATGAAAATTACTCGTATGACTCCTGTTTGGGTTCTTTTCGCTGGGATTTTTCAAGAAATGCCAAATAATTTAGAATGAAATTTGCGATTCTTTGAGTAACTGAGAAGTTAGATCTACAGCATCAGTACAGATGAACATTCCAATAGTTTGTTTTTTTACTAAAGTATAAAAAATAACAATATAATCATTAATAATTCAAATTATCACAATATTTTATGATATTTTGCAAAAAACTATAATAACAGAATATTTTTATCCCGCAGATGGACAGAGAATATACAATACTGCAGGGTTCAAGTGTAGATCATGGAGAACTGAGAAAAAATTCAATCGGAACTTTCAGGCTGCTTTGGCAAGCAATGGGCACAATGTCTATAGCTGCTGATGCAGCATATCTTCTTACTGGCGTTGCGCTTTTCGCGCTGGGTGCTACCCCATTATCCATTCTGTTGGGGATAATTTTTTACCTGTTCATTATGAATACCGGATATCAGTTCTCCAAATATGTCAGTTCTTCCGGCAGTTATTTCAGTTTTACTGGAAACAGCCTTGGTGGCAAAATAGCAACTTTTCAGGGCTGGAACATGATTTTCTACGGCACTCTTGGGTATTCTGGATTTGGCTTCCTTGGTCTGGCGGCATTTATCACACTTATTAATCCGGCCTATTCTGGTCTGATATTCTGGTTGCCAATTGTAATTGCAGCAGCACTCGTGGCTTTCCTTTTCACATGGTTCGGCATAAAGGTATCTACTGAATACCAAATTATAGGCGGCCTGATTGAGGTAGCAATTCTGATTGTTGGTTCATCTATTATAATATTTAACGCTGGTTCAGCAAACACAATAGATGTTTTCACAACAAAATTTCTTCCGGGAGGAGTTCCGCAGCTCTTCTATTCAATGATATATTCAGTTGTCTTATTCTTTGGATCCACCTTATCTATAACATCGCTGGCAGAGGAAACAAGGGAACCGCGACAGGCAGTCGGAAAAGCTCTGATCAGTACAGTCATTGTTGCAGGGATCACACTATTACTGGTATCCTATGCATTCACAGTGGGTTATGGTCCAACTCTAATGAGCTACTTCGCCGGTTCGCCTGACCCCGGGCTCGTTTTATTCAGGAAGGTCAGTTACATTCTTTTTGCTCTGCTCATTGTATTTACTATTAACAGTTTTATGGGATACAACGTGTCCGTTAGCAACGGCAATTCAAGAATATTCTACAGGTTCTCCAGGGATAGAATAATGTTCATACCAAAAGCTGTTGGGAAAGTTCACAGGAAGTATGGTTCTCCCGCTATGGCGGCACTTTTTGTGTTTATAATATCACTTGTGCCATCAATAATATTTGGACTGATATATGGCCCAGAGGTAGGAGGACTTGTGATGCTCTACGCAAATGCCTATTCTGCCTATACGGAGCACATAATAGTGTCAGTAGGTTTGCCACTGTATGCCCATAAAATCGGGGAATTTAAACTGCTTCAGCATCTGGTATTTCCGGTGATTGCAATTGGAGTCCTGGCTGCAGTGATATTTTTCTCACTGTATCCTGCACCTCCACCTTACCCTTACGATCTGGCAGCCTATGTTGGGATAGGATGGATTCCACTTTCAGGTATACTCACTTTCGTTGAATGGAAATTGCACCCGGACTTGGTGATGAAAGCAGGCCAGCACAATATTAACATTCCTTTGTCAATGATGCAGGAGGAATCTAAGTAAGTAAAATTTCACATATTCCTATGAAAAACACACTGGAATATTAATACAGTTATTTTTCAGATAAACAACAAAAACACAGACCCAGAAATCAGCAAAACAGTAATGCCGGAATTCATAGCATGGATAAAGCCAGACAACATGATCATGGAAGCAGAGATGGAAAAGATCATAAGTGTCCTGAAAAATCCAAGGGACAGAGCTATCACATACAGCCTCTATGATTCAGGTTGC
>JAVYSG010000039.1:0-12581 GCA_038729325.1 Thermoplasmataceae archaeon
AGGAAGAACAGAGTTGCATAGGATACCGCTGCTGATGCAACTATTGAAAAAACAGCCCCCATCTTAGTCATAAACAAACCTCACCTCCGTTGTCTGCGCAGACATATTATAATACTGATGATCAAACCATGTGGCCAGCTGGTTGGAAAAGTAGTAACTCACAGGATTTTCGCTGGGTCCACCTGGGAAAACGCCATAGAATATGGACTTAGCCGGATCAGATACCTCTCTCAGCGATGGGCCTACCGTCACATAAGGTTCCGGTACCTGAAGCTGCCGTGATACATATGCTGCGCTTACTGTATGCGAATCTCCATACATGGGATACGGCCCCAGCCCAAGTGATGAAAGTCCGGTCAGGCTGGCAATCTCCAGCTGGTGAACGCGCCCCCATCTCCATGTGCTTTCAGGCCCCAGTTTCTGTAGAAGGAACTTTACTTCTCTCGCGAAGGCCGTCTGTGAAGTTTTGGTGAAGCTTCCGTTGAACCATGTTGTAGAGGACGAATCATTTATGGCAAGATACAGTGCAGATGTGTCGAAGGGTTTTGTAAGCGATGATAAACCATGATCAGCATAAACGCGGTCAAAGGTAAGGTTGTATAGCTCACTGAGATAGTACCAGTACACTGTTTCTCCAGTGGAATTCACGTATGCTGTATAGTTCCATTGCGAAAGTATGGTGTAAGCTTCAGCCTGTGAACTGTTCATGCTCATTGAAGACAGAGATTTCAAAATAACCGGCACGAATTGAGATGCCCAGTAATCTGACACGTTGCTCTGCAGATTCATCATGTCCTGGACTGTTGTATCCTTGTGGGACTTCAGGTAATGATAAATTGTCTGGGCTCTTCCTCCTGATGTCCAGTAACCTCCTATGAACGGATAAGGATAATTCTCTCCCACGGTTGGCTGATTCGGGGCAAATGCATATCCCCTTGCCGGATCTTCAATCTGGGGCAAATACTTGAAGGGCACCTGCCCTGAAATTCGGTAGTTCGGGTTGCTTCCATTCAGCAGAGACCTTGAACCGATTACCGCCACCTTATGTCCGTTGGGAAGGGTTTCATTGATTGTGGGATAAAGTCCGGCTGTGATGTATCCACTATTGTGGATTCCTGCAAGGGCGAAATTCTGAGGAGGAGATTCCCACAGGCGAAGTGCGTTTAACATCTGGCTGTAATTTGTGCTCATGTCCAGTTTAATTTCAGCAACGAGATCAGGTGACGGAATTGAAGCAGTCCAGTTCATGCTTATGCCATAGTTCCCTGACCTTGCAATAATGGGTCCGTTGTTTGTGTAAAATATGGTGTGTTTCGTTCCCAGCAGCGAATAGCTGTATTCGGACATTGCATGCTCCTGGCCGTTGTATGTGTAATTGTTCCCATCAAGCATTTCAAGATAGTCGTTTGCAGTGGCCCCTTCGGGAGTTGTGAGCCCCCATGATGTGGTGGCTGTGTGGCCGATGAGCACTCCCGGCAGCCCGGCCAGCCCCCATCCGGTCACATTGATTCCCGGGGCTTCAAGCTGCACCGGAATCCAGAGGGACGGGGCCAGCAGTGTGAGATGTGGATCATTGGCAAGAATCGGTGAATCCAGTGCTGAATAATTTGATGTGACTATCCACGAATTGCTTCCAACCACAGGCCTAAGGGTATTTCTTGTTGAAAATCCATAGGGGTCAGATATATTGGAAAGTGCGTTCTCCATGAGGTTACGGAGAGAACTGAACATTGATGTATTGAGGCCAGTGGCAAACTGGCTGTACCAGTTGAGATGCCACAGGTAATCTGGTGATATCCCGGCATCAGAGAGGTTGAGGCCATTGACGGTTCCGCTTCCAGGAACCATGGTTATGTTGGATGTGTAATATGGATAATATGGCCATATCTGGCTCAGATTTGCATAGCCAAGGGCAGAATACAGCAGATCGCTCTGAAGCTGGCTTGTCCCTCCAGTTGTGAGGTCCCAGGTCATGTATTCCTGCCAGGCGAAAGAATCGAGAGGAGTCCACTGAAAAGGTTTCTTGTCAATGAGCTTGAAACCGAGAGGAAGGTTCCCTGCTGATGCATTTATATATGCGTTCACACCTGCAGAATAATCCTGAATATAACCGTAATACTGAGGATAAGCAGTTCTGACATACGAATTCAGGAGGGCTGCATTTTGCGGTATCCCAATCATGTGCATTGCAATGTCAGAATTCAGAGCTGATGTTCCCACATAGGAACTCAGATTGCCTGAAGCAAGCAATGCTTCAAGTTCCATCTGGAACAGCCTGTTGCTTGCCTCATAATACCCCTGTGCCATGAACAGGTCGTGCAGATTTCTTGCCTGTATATGTGCCACGCCGGAAGAATCTATGCTCACATTGACAGGATACTGCAGTCCGGAAATATGGTAATTTCCGGATGTGTAGTTGGCATTGCCAGCAGCGGACCACAGCCCGTTGACAGGATTGAGTGTGTTGAAATCTGATGACAGATATGAAAGTGCTACAATTGCCACAATTGCAATCACAATGAATTTTATTCTCATTTTATGGCAAACTGATACATGCTAATAATTATTGCCTCGCAGAGATGGAAATAAGGAGGATACCATGAAATCGCAAATTTCCGGACAATTCCAAATGACTGGAATTGCATCAGTGGAAGGACCGCAATTCAGATGCCATTACTCCATGATCCGGGCAAATCGTATCATTGACCAGAACTTTCCATCCATAAAATATGCGTCTCTTTCAACACCCTCAATGGAAAATCCATTTTTCAGGAGTACCTTCATTGAAGCAACGTTAAAATCCAGCACGCCGGTATAGAGCCTGTGCATTGAAATTTCACCGGCAGCGAACCTTGCAACAAGATCAAGTGATTCACTTGCGATGCCTCTTGACCAGAATTTCCTTCCAATCCAGTAACCCACATGGCATTTTCTATCCACATAGTCAATGTCCTTCAAGCCAATTATTCCCGCCGGAGCCTCATCCACGAATATAATGAAGTCTATGGCAAAGAATTTCCTGCCGTCTTCCCTGTTCATGCTGAAGAAATCGATTGCATCCTCTATGGTATAGGGAAAATGAAAACCATGTCCACCTATATTCCGTGAGATTACAGGATCGTTTGCAAGTTCAGCAATTGCCCCTGCATAAGTGGCTCTGAGATCATTCGAAAGCGTCACATTTTTCCCCTGAAGCCTATAGTGTTTCATGCCAGCGGACCATAGCTGGCAAAGATATAGCTTTATTTGCATATTCCTGAAAGACATCGCGGCCCTGACCGCTTCAGGGCAGTGGGTTCAGGATGCACTTTGTTCAGCGAATGTGACGGGTTTTATCGGAAATTACCAATAGTAATTCTATATTAGGAAATATGAAAATAACCATACAATATATTTGCTGCAATGTCCATGACATCATGGTCTGCAGGATCAACCGCAGGAACCGTAAATTTCCTCAAATGTTCCGCTACTGAATCAGATAAAGCTTCGTATGCCCGTCGGTGCAGGAAAATTATCACCAGTAATATATTCCTGTCCACCGGGAGGATGGTGCCATACTGTGGATAAACTAAGGGTAGGAGTGATCGGAGCCACAGGAGTGGTCGGGCAAAAGTTTGCACAGCTCCTTTCTGCCCATCCTTATATGGAGATTGCTTCAGTGTATGCTTCAGACAGATCATCGGGCCATCCTTACAGTGAATTTCTCACTTTTAGCGAGGATCTTGCAGAACAATATGGAAATCTTGAGGTGAAGGGATCGGAACCCGATACCATAATCAGGGACAGGAATGATATTCTGTTCAGTGCAGTGAGCGATGCGAATGCGGGGAAACTGGAGAAGCAACTGGCAGAACATGGATCAATAATTATGACCAATGCCTCAGCCAACAGGCTGGATAATACTGTTCCTCTCGTAGTTCCTGAGGTGAACCCGCATCATCTTGAATCAGTGAATACCTCTCATGGGCTGATTGTCGCAAATGGTAACTGCAGTACAATTGGCATGGCCCTTGGACTTGCCCCAATTTTTGATATGGGCATCGGGGATGTTTATGTGACGACCCTGCAGGCAGTCAGTGGAGCAGGATATCCGGGTGTGCCATCACTGGACATACTATCCAATGCAGTTCCATTCATCAAATCCGAGGAGGAAAAAATGGTGCTGGAGACGGGGAAAATTTTTGGCAGTTTTTCCCATTCCGGCAGATCGGAATCCGAACTGAAAATTCATCCTACATGCATCCGCGTGCCAGTGAGAGAAGGGCATCTGGAATCCATTACCGCAGTTATGTCGGAGGACGCAGATATTCATCAGCTGCAGGAAAGATTCAGAAATTACGGGAACGGCAACCTGAAGGCAAAGCTGCCAACTTTACCGGATAAAAGCGTCATACTGATGAATGGTGAAGACCGTCCACAGCCCCTTCTGGACATCATGGCAGGTTCACCGGAGAGAGCAGAGGGAATGGCAGTTACTGTGGGCCGGCTGCGTGTCTCTGGATCAAAGGTCTCATTTGTTCTTCTGGTTAACAACCTTATACGTGGCGCCGCAGGATCTGCATTGCTGAATGCAGAACTGCTCCATGAATCGGGGATGATATGATGAATTCTGCCGACATATCAGTAATAAAGCTTGGAGGTTCATTTCTCACGTCGCACAGGTCCATATATGACGTGGCGAGCCTTGCGCGGGAGAAAAGCAGTGCAGTTTTTGTGCTGAGCGCCTTCAGGGGCATTACAGACAGGTTAGTTTCAGCATATGGCATGGACACAGCAGGCAGAGAAGCAGTGCTCAGGGACGTTCTCAACTACCACGCGAATCTGATTCAGAGTGCCCTGCCAGGCACTTCAGGGAAACTGTGGACGCTTGAAATCCTCTATGAGCTGGGCCCTGAATATTATGGACTGAGCAGGCTCAGAGAATTTGCCAGAAATGCAGATTACGATTCGTTCCTCTCTGTTGGTGAAAAGATGGCTGCGGCGGTGATTTCAATTTACCTGACAAATGCAGGGATAAAATGCCGCAATATTGCCTCAGATCATCTGGGCATATCAGTCCGGGAAGGACCTGAAAATTCCCTTATCGATATCAGGAAGAGCCATCTGAAGGCCTTTCCTGTTATAAAGAAACTTCTTGACTCAGGTTACATTCCCATTACCACCGGATTCTTCGGTATCAATGATGCAGGAAAAGTAAAAATACTTGGAAGAAACACCAGCGATTACAGCGCCATTGCACTGGGGGCGGTGCTGAGGTCAGCTGAAGTACAGCTTTTTAAGGATGTTACGGGAATATACAGCCATGACCCGAAGCTGATGCAATCCGGTGAGCAGCATTTTACGCGCATATCATACGATAAGGCGCTTGAACTCTGCAATGCCGGATCAGGAGTCATTCATCCCATGGCCATAATAACAGCCAGGCAGCATGGCATCTCCATACGGATAAGGAAATTTGGCGACAGCAGTGACGGAACGGTTGTCACTGCTGATCCTGACTTCACAGCTGCACCATCATAGGATAATTATCAGCATTGCAGTTTCTTGCTGTACCGGACTCCTGTGCACCTCATCTGGCTGGAATACCAGGCAATTCCACGTTATTATAATACGACAGAGGGATCAGGTCTGCTGGGACCATGGCGACACCTATTCTGAAATGGGCAGGAGGGAAAAGGCAGATCATAGGGGAGATAATGGAGAGATTGCCCCCAGATTTCAGGACATACCACGAGCCATTCATTGGTGGAGGTGCCCTGTTCTTCAATCTCTGTGAACTCAGGAGAAGCACGAGATCAGTTGTTTCTGACATAAACCTTGATTTGATTACGCTCTACCAGATCATACGTGACCGGAAGGATGAACTGATCAGGCACCTTCATTCTCTGGGTCTTGGAAATAACAGTGACGATTACTATAAGGCAAGGAAGTCCTACAATTCAATTAAGGACGATCCAGTGATGAAATCTGCGCTCTTGATCTACCTTAACCGCCACGGTTTCAATGGCCTTTACAGGCTAAATTCATCCGGACTTTATAATGTGCCATTTGGGAGATACAGGAACCCATCTCTCCCTTCAGATCGTGATATATCGGAGGTTTCAGAATGTCTTTCTGGGTCAACAATCATACATGGAGATTTCAGAATGACTCTTTCAGGCGCAGAATCTGGCGATTTTGTGTATCTGGATCCTCCATATGCACCATTATCTGCAACCTCTACATTCACCAACTACAGCAGAATGGCTTTTACCTGGAAAGACCAGGAAGACCTGGCTGCCATGGTAGCTGAAATGGACCGTAAGGGAGTTCTGTTTCTTCTCAGTAATGCAGCAACAGACGAAGTCGAAGAACTTTATTCATCATTCCGGGTAGAAAAAATCATGGCAAGGAGAAATATAAATTCAAAGCCTGAAGGAAGAGGTAAGATTCCGGAACTGATTGTCAGAAATTACTGACGCCCAGTTGCAAACCATTCAACAGCTATCATTCAGCGAATCATCTAACCGTCAAAATCAGGAGATTCTCGGCGTTCATGGAATCCTGTACTCCATACCCCCAAGGGTTCCCTTTTCCTTATCCGTTTTGCCGGCATACTTTTCCATTTCAAGATTGCGGAGTTGCTTTCTTATGATCTTTCCGCTTATTGTCCTGGGCAGATCAGATACAAATTCAATCTTCTTTGGCCGCATGTATGGGGCAGTAATAGATTTCACATGGAGGCTCAATTCCCTGGCAAGATCAGAACTTGGCTTGAATCCAGGCCGCAGAATTACGAATGCCTTGACAAGATTACCCCTTATCTCATCTGGCGTGGGAACAACTGCGGATTCAGCAACAGCGGGATGACTGAGAAGTGCAGATTCCACCTCGAATGGGCCAATCCGGTAGTCCGAAGCCTTGATAACGTCATCGGCCCTTGATACAAACCAGATATATCCATCGCTGTCAAGTTTTCCAAGGTCGCCGGTATAGTAAAATCCATGTTTGAATCTGTCTGCATTCAGCGCGGCATCGTTGCCGTACCTGTCAAATAGTCCCGGAACACGGGCATCAACCTTAACAGCAATATTCCCCTCTTTCCCGGGTCCCAGTTCGTTTCCGTCATCGTCAACGATCCTCACTTCATACTGAAGGAGAGGTTTACCTGCAGATCCTGGTTTTATTTCAAAGGTTTCAAGATTTCCAATCATGGCGGTACTTTCTGATTGTCCATATCCATCTCTGATTGTTACTCCCGTGATTTTCTTCCATCTTGATATGATTTCCGGGTTTAGCGGTTCCCCGGCGGAAGAACATTTTTCAAGTGCAAGCGGCTTGAAGCCGTCAAGATTCTGCACAAGGAACATTCTCCACACAGTGGGAGCTGTGCACAGGCTTGTGATGGGATAATTTTCCAGGACTGAAAGCGATCTCTCTGCACTGAACCTGCCCTGTTCAAATGCGAATGATGTCGATCCGGAAACAAGAGGGGCATAAAGATTCGACCATGCCCATTTAGCCCATCCGGGACTGCTTATATTCCAGTGTATGTCTTCAGGGCCTATCCCGAGCCACATGGCTGTTGACAGATGTCCCAGCGGATAGTACCCGTTATGAACAATAGCTTTTGGCTTCCCTTCTGTGCCAGATGTGAAGAAAATTGCATGAGGTGCTTCAGGGTCCCTGTGAACTGGTGAATACTCTGGAGGTTTTACGTCAACTCTATTCTGGAACTCCTCACTGGTCACGTCGAATATCTTGAGGAAGTAGCCCCGTGTTGCATTCTCAACAGATTTCCTCGAATCAGAATCAGTAAAGATTGCACGGGCATTGATCTGTTCAACCCTGTATTTTATGTCACCGGGAGTAAGGAGAAGTGGGGCAGGTGAATATACCACGCCAGCAAGTGCAGCTGCTATGGCAACATACCAGAGGTCAGGGACCATTTTCATCATTATCAGTATGGAATCTCCCCTGTGAATGCCCTCATCCCAGAGCAGGTTGGCATACTGCATTGATCTCTCGATTAATTCGCCGTATGTTATATTCTGAATGTTCTCTTCCTGATCCATCAACATCAATGCATTTTTGTCTTCATCATGTTTCATGAGGATATCTGTAACCCAATTGAAATCTCTGCGTTGCTGCAGTTTCCTCATCTCTTCTGTATCAATCATACTGTATGAAACACAGTTTTGCACAATAATTTTACTAATTCGCCTTTATGGCCAATAAACGTACGTGTTATATTTCAAATTATATTGACCTTATTACTGTAAATACAGGAAACGGTAAGTGAAAAAATGCTTGATCAGATTTCATCAAACGCCAGGGTTGCATATCTCGGTCCCAGAGGTACATGGAGCGAAATAGCAGCAGAGCTTCTGGCCCCGGGGGCGGTGAAGATGCCGGGATCAAGCTTTGCAGAGGTTCTGGAAATGGCAGAGGCCGGCAGAACTGACTTATGTGTTCTTCCTGTGGAAAATTCTGTGGAGGGTCCGGTAACGTCTGTGATTGATCTCATTGTGGATTCCAGGCTCAATATTACAGGTGAAACCATGGTTTCTGTCAGGCACATGCTGCTCTCAAATTCAGAGATAATTGACAGGATTTATTCGCACCCGCAGGCTATTGCCCAGTGTCGCAGAACAATAAAGCGGTTATATCCTCTCGCTGAGATTCACGAGACCATTTCTACTGCCGAAATGGCGCATAAGATCAGGTGTGAGGCAGGATCTGCCATTATAGGTTCGGAGCGGATCTCAAAAATTTACGGCATTGAAACCAAGGTAAAAGATGTATGTGACTACTCCAGAAATCTCACAAGGTTTGTATTGCTCTCAAGAGACGCGGCTCAACCCACGGGGAAAGACAAGACATCGATCACATTTGTACTGGGTACAAACGAAGCGGGTTCTCTTGTAAATGCACTGATACCATTCTCGGCAAGAAATATAAATTTGAGCATGGTAATGTCAAGACCTGAAAAACTTAACCCTGGTACATACAGATTTTTCATGGATGCAATGGGACATTTTCTTGACAGTTCAATGAAAAGTGCCATTGCCGAACTTTCAGATCAGTGCAACAGTATCCGTATACTTGGCTCATATCCGGCATCATCGTGGAATGAAGCCAGAGATAAGAGATAATCAGCTTTTCACTGATGCGTCAGGTTTATCTTCTTCATTTTTCTCAGAATGTCTGCTTAATTGAATCTCAGAAATATAAGTTACAGCTTTTTCCAGAATCTCACCATATGATGATGCGGAAACCTTCACTCTGTCTTCCGCAATATCTGCAAAAAGAGTTCCGTGATCCTCATGAAAGTGAAGGATGTTTTTTCCCATATAATAAAAATGACCGGGTTGTTTCTCCCTTATTCCATTTATTCTGCGGACCTCTTCAAGCAATTGATCAACACATTTCAACTCTGCAGGGGTTGCATGTTTCATCAGATATCAACTCCAGCAGTGATACTGATTCTGCAGGTCTCTAACTGGTATGCAGGCGCGGATTTGTCAATATGGAGCCACTGCCTCTCTGTCATGTGCATAGGATACTCAGTTTTGCCCGGCACATAAACTTTCTCCGGGGGTATTCAGAAAGGCATGCGGCTGGAACTGGCGTTTCAGGCAATTTAATATGGTCATTTCAGGTCATTTATTCCGGAAAAAAATCAGCCATATTCCTGCAGTTCATATTTCCAGCTCACAGGCATCGTGGCCTTTCACAGGGTTCCAGATATGCAATCCACAGACTTCTTCAGGCGGAATGATGCCATGAACTGTGTGCATTGTTGAATTCTGCAATTCTGACTTTTCTTACTCATAACGGTTGAAGCTTTCCGGATAAATATAATGGGTAAATTATTCACATTACTCTCTGATTCAGCATCACCTGCGTTGATTATATCTTCTTTGAAATGCACAATCACAGCGGCAGTTTTTTCCAGTCCATGAGATCTTTATCATTCAGGGACCTGATCTCGAGCTTTTCAAGAAGGTCTATGAAAAGGTCGTCACTGATGGAATCGGCGTAGACTTTTTCCTCAGAATGGCGGAATATGGCAGATCTTATTGCTCCGGCAGCCATTGCAGACTGAAGATGAGAAGCTTCCACAGAATCGTCCTTGATCTGCCTGGAGTATGTCCCCGATAGATCTTCTTTCTTCAGATCCAGAAGCAGGTCATCAACAGTAGCTTCCAGTTTCCTGTTGTGATCTTCAGCCAGTACAACCCGGACTTTATATGTGGGCTCAAAATCAATCCTGTCATCGTTTACCTTGAACCAGTTCTTAGCATCTCTATCAAAGAACACTTCCGAAAGTATCTTTGCAACAAGTTTGGGGTTCGAGAAATCGACACCGGTGGTAAGATCATAAGTAACCAGTGTCCCATCTTCCGAAACTTTTCTGGAATTTTCGATGACTGACTTCAACTCATCTTCATTTTTCATAAATACACATTGCAATTTAAGCTAAAGAGGTTTTCCCAGTAAATCCGGAAAAATTTAAGAGAGTGCCAATATTGTATTGTCATGAAAAATGTAAGCTTCAAGCATTCTAAATTTATTTTCACGTATGGAACCTGTTCATCCAACTTTTTTTCCAGAACAGAAGTATTGTCGGGAATATGCTTAACTCCCAAGTCCAGTGAGGTCATATTCCAATCAATGTCTACTAATGAAATGGTAAAAAAGCCTGATCTGGCCGGTGATTTTTGATGTCAGATTCAGTGAATTCGGCAGCAAAATCTATTTTATCCAATCTAACGGAAGTTCTTCCCGCACTTGAATCAGTCTACAGGGATATTCATTCTCACCCGGAACTTTCAATGGCGGAATTCAGAACCGCAGGAATAGTTGCGGACATTCTGAAGAAAAGTGGCTATGAGGTATCCGAAGGCATAGGTAAGACAGGTGTGGTTGGAGTTTTAAAGAACGGTGAGGGTCCGACGGTATTGATACGGGCCGATATGGATGCTCTCCCGGTCAGTGAAAAGACCAACCTTCCTTACGCAAGCAATGTGACTACCAGGGATGCAACCGGGGCAAGCGTCCCGGTAATGCATGCGTGTGGGCATGATATGCATGTGACGTGTCTTATAGGAGCAGCTCAGCTTTTTTCAAGGTCAAAAGATAAATGGAATGGAACAGTTATGGTTCTCTTTCAACCATCTGAGGAAACGGGGAAAGGCGCTCAGGCCATGATTGACGATGGTTTAACAAAAAAATTTCCGAAACCTGATGTTATACTTGGACAACACGTAATGGTGGGTTCCGCGGGAGTTATTGGCTGGAAATCAGGTACAGTAACTTCAGCATCTGATAGCCTGGAGATAAGGATGTTTGGACGAGGGGCACATGGCTCTATGCCTCAAGCAAGCATTGATCCAGTTGTGATGTCAGCCTCCACAGTTATGAGGCTGCAGACCATAGTTTCAAGGGAGGTGGCACCCTCCTCCTTTGCTGTCTTAACCGTAGGATCACTTCAGGCAGGTACAAAGGACAATGTGATACCTGACGAGGCAGTTATAAAATTGAATATCAGAACAAGAGACGAAAGGGTCAGGTCGAATATTCTGTCAGCCATCAATCGGATAGTGGATTCCGAAGCACTGGCCTCAGGGTCCCAGAAAAAGCCTGAGATTAGCCAATTTGAGCATTATTCACTTGTATCCAACGATCCTGATGCAACTCATAAGGTAGTGGATTCCTTTATTGGATATTTTACCGAGTCCCGGGTGAAAGAGGTTGAGGCAACTTCAGCAAGTGAAGACTTCGGCGCATTTGGCACTGCGTGGGGTTCGCCTTCTGTATTCTGGTTTGTGGGTTCTACAGATCCAGATTTATTTGCCAGAGCAGAAAAGGAAGGAAAGATAGATGAGATTCCAACGAACCATAACCCGGGATTTGCGCCGGTGATACATCCGACACTTGAAACTGGAGTTCAGGCAATAGTTATGGCAGCGGGCGCCTGGATATTCAAACAGAATTTATGATCGACAGGAGTTCTAAAGTATGGCTATTTTTTTGACAGCATTCAACCTCATTGGAACATTTGTGTTTGGCATCAGTGGCGCCATAGCTGGCATAAAGTACAAGACTGACATTTTCGGTGTGACAGTTCTTTCCTTTGCGGCATCAAGTGCAGGAGGAATAATGCGGGATCTTGCCATAGGTTCGATTCCCCCCTCTGCACTGAGCGACTGGCAAAATATCCTTGCAGGTTTAATTCCAGGTCCGGTAACATTCTATCTTTACCCGGTTATCAAGAAAATAAATCATCCTTTGCTGCTGTTTGATGCGGCCGGCTTATCATTATTCGCGGTATTCGGTACAGTAAAGGCTCTTGATTTCCATGTTAACCCTCTGGCGGCCATAATGCTTGGGGTGCTGACTGCAGTGGGTGGCGGGATGGTACGAGATGTGCTTGTGAGAGAAATCCCTGTGGTACTGCGGACGGACATTTATGCTGTTGCTGCATTGTCAGGTGCCAGCTTCGTAGCTATCTGGCTGATCTTCGGTCTGGCATTGATTCCCGGGGCAATTCTGGGAGGTTTACTGTGTTTTACAATTCGGATAATGGCAATTTATCG
>JAVYSG010000040.1:0-11879 GCA_038729325.1 Thermoplasmataceae archaeon
ATATGCATTCTTTCCGATACTGCTTCAGGGATCGATGCATATCCATAACAATGGGTTGTTATCACCATGTGATCCATGCTCTCAGGCATGCTGAATACTGAGGGTGGATTTACGGGGAAATTGACAATTATATCCTCATTTCATGGAATGATTTCACCTTTGCATCTGATCTCGACTAAATTGTGCAGGGATTCTCAATTTTACAGCATATTCAATACACTATCTGAACTAAATAATTTGAAATAAAATATTGTTGTGGAAATAGTATTATTCTTCAGCACCGGATGGGACAGCGGACGGCTCGATCTCTCCCTTATTTCTGTTTCTGTATTCAATGTAAACCAACCCTATGACCATCCATATAACGAAAGAGTAGGCGGCTATCAATACCGGGCTGCTTATGGATATGAAAGATCCATAGAAAATAAACCCGAGAAATCCTATTGCCACCACTGTTATAATCATATTCAGATATCCAACTTTGAGCTTCTTATCCTTGAGTATTTTTGGAAGGGAGGCGTTTGCCATGATGTGGACAAGTATGGAGCCAAGTGTCCCGGCGACACCGGTGAAGAGAAATGCGTTGAACCCACCCATTGCAACTGTAGATATTGCTGCAATTGCGAAACTCGCCAAAGCCATAACCCCGGAAGCTACATGGGGCGTAAGATGTGTTTTGTGTACATTGGAGATACTCTTCGGGAATAGGCCATCTTTTGCCATTGCATAGAGAACTCTTGAGGAACTGTTGGTATACGTAACCATGTCCGTGAGTATACTGTTGATGTAAAATACAGTAATCAGTATAGCTGCCCATACTCCTATATCAGAGTATGAAAGCGATATGCCTGGGACCAGTGCATTTGCATAGGCACCCATATTATTTATGCCCCACGCAACCGTGAATGCGTAAGAAGCAAATACGAAGAATACGCCAAGAATTACTATTGTGAGAACTATGCCTTTTGCAATTGTTTTCCTGGCATTTGCAGTTTCCTCGCCCAGAGGGGTAGAGGTTCCAAAGCCAGAAAATGCTGTATACATGAAGAGTACTCCAAGAAGCACTCCGGAAATTCCTCCAGAAGCATGAGAGGGGCTGAACACAGACACTGTGTTGATGGATGGCCTTGTGATAATTAACCAGAGTCCTATGAAAACGACAACCGCTATCTCAAGACTGGCCATAACTGAGGCATATTTCAGGGACCCTTTTACACCCAGCACAGATAGTATATAACCAAAGGCTACCGTTCCTGCAAGGAGTGGCAACCAGAGGAATGAGGGCAGAGTTATTCCGAAAACGTTTGAAAGTAACGCCGGAACGAACACCGATATACTCAGTCCTATGAATGCAAGTGAAGTTACCTGATAGAACTGGTAAGACCAGCCTGTGTAGGCACTGATATGCTTTCCAAATCCAAGTTTAACATAATCATAATATCCGCCTGCGCCTGCAACATGCGTAGATATTCTATTAATTATGTATACATTCAAGCCCACTATGATCAAAGCCACAATTGCTGTCAGAGGGAGAGAACCAAGGGCGAAAGCTGCCGCGCCCGTCATTGTAGCCACTGCGGCTCCAGCGGGGGCCGAGGCAGCGACCCCTTGAAACACGACGTCCCTGATGGAAAGGGCATTTTTCCTAAGACCTAAAGATTCTGTACTATCATTGCTTGACATTGTCAGTCTCTTAGTGATTCCTGCCAATTATTAAGCTTTTTGTAACCTATATATGCAAAAAATTGTTATTTTATGGAAATTTTGTATGTAACAATTCATATTTGTAACTATAACGATTTTTCAGAGAAAATTTTAATCAAGCTATGAAAGCATTACAATAACCTGAATATATAGCAACCCGAAAATCCTCTGTAAAGTCATCCTGTGCAATGTCACGTACCATGACATTGAGGCCTTCCGAGGATGGCGCTCCCCATAGTATGATGGAATTACAGCTGGCTTGAAAATAGAACCCAGATCTCCATGGACATATGAAGACGTAATTCGAATTGTGGAACAAACTGACAGTAAAACGCCCCTGAAATCACTAATCTTCGACAGGGAAAGAAATGAAATGAGAAATGATAAGGCGTTCGATAAGGAGATTGAAGGGATGATCGAAAAGTGGATTTTAGCCAAAATACAGGAAGGCTCAAAGAAACCTGAGAATGAAGCCAGAAAGAGCAGCGTTCATGGGGGTGGAAGCGAAACGGCAAACAGCTACGTAACTCCGAAGGTTGTCCGCTATTATCTGCTGCACCCGGAATATGGCCTTGTGAGCATTTGGGTCCTGAATAAGCATGGAAGGCATCGCAGCATCAATATCCTATCCGTTAAAAAGGTAAAGGCCATGATGACAATCCTCATGATGTTAGAACACTTCCCGGGAGCAGTATCAACAATTTTTAACTGCCTTCATTGAGAATCAGCTTTTAAACCTGAAGGCCTTTTAGATACTTGCACCATCAAGGGAAATAATGAAAGCATTTGATACGGAGCTGGCAATCTTTTTTTTCAAACTGGAAACAATCTTACGGATTTCATCCAGGACTCATTTATTGACCATATAGTGCGGAACCTTGCCGGTTTTGTTAAGTGCCATCGACAATATTTCATGAAAGAAGATCTCAATGCACCGATTTGAATCTGTTTATTCTCACATTAATATGTTCCAGAAACAGTTCCACGAGTGTATAAAGACCATGTCTGTTTGAAGGGTTAAATTTCATACTTATACCCTATTGAGAGCGGGCCCGGTGGGATTCGAACCCACGATCACCGACTTAGAAGGACGGTGCCTTATCCATACTAGGCCACGGGCCCATTCTCCTCAACACAGCGTTGAATTTGAAAGTTTCCATTATTTCAGTTTGATGGCTTTCACTTCAAAGGTTCATTCTATAGAGAAAGCTGTTGAACTCGTTTATTCGCCTTCAATACATATTTATTATTCAATCTGAAAATCCTTAATATGATCTTCAGCATAGAAAACTTCAGATATGGCAGATTCTCAGTCATCATTCCAGATCAGAATAATTCTGGAAAGAGAGAAATATTCAGATTATATCCAGGCAATTCGGCCTGATTTGAATGCGCACGTGGGTCGTTCCAGAACATGGCTTGAGGAGGACGATGAAAGTTTTTACATTTATATACGGTCTCCTGATACAGTTGCACTAAGGGCAGCTCTTGGATCCATATCGCGATGGTTCAAGGTAATTAGGGAAGTTATGGAGGTAGTAAGTTAATGGAACCGAATTTGAGTCAATATATTCAGAATCAGCTAAAGCAGGCACAGCAGCTTGAAACCCAGATAGAACAGGTGGCCACTCAGAAATACCAGCTGGATCTCAGAATTAAGGAAATAGACAAGACGCTGAAGGAACTTCAGTCAATAGGCACAGACACTCCTGTCTACAAGAGTGTTGGAAATATATTATACCGGGTAGAGGACAGGCAGAAGCTTGTTGACGATCTCTCAGAACAGAAGGAGCTCAGTGAGATACGCATTAAGACCCTTGAAAAACAGCAGAAAGCCATGGAAGACAAGTACAAGGAGCTTGAGACCCTGATTCAGCAGAGATATCAGGAGGAAACCCAGAAAAGGGGTACTTCACAGTGATCGATCTGGTAGATGTTCAGGCCGGGAAACCCAGAGTTTCAATTCCAATAACAAGTGTCGGACTTAAGGGAATCACATATCCCGTTAGAGTCAGCCGTGACAGCAGGGAAGTAGATCTGCTTACAAGAATAGACATATACGTTGATCTTCCCGCAGACAGGAAAGGGGCTGATTTTTCACGGAAGATCGAAGCCATAAATGAGATAATCCTGGAAAACGGGGTAGTTCCAGGCATAGAGGATCTGAGTCTCCGTATTGCAGAGAAGGTGCTCCAGAAATTACCATATTCAACAGAATGCAGAGTAAGCGTTTCCGCGGATTACATGCGGGAAAAAAAATCAAGAAACGGAAACAGCCGTATCATTGTGCCATACAAGCTCGAGGGTGAGTCAGTTCTCCGAAGGAGCGGTGAATTTCATAAGATGGTTGGAGTTAACGTCACCGGGCTGAATGCATGTCCCTGTGCAATGGAAACCACACGTACTCTAATCTCCAAGGATTTTCCCGGCAATGATGAGATTCTGAATAGAATCCCGTCCATAACGCATAACCAGAGAAACCATGTCAGGCTGATGATGCAGGCTCCCGGTGGAAGAAATATAGAAGCGGACGACCTCATAGCGATCTGTGAGAAGGTCCTTGGGGGATCCCTTCACTCCCTTCTCAAAAGGATCGATGAAGGCGAACTGGTCTACAATGCACACAAGAATCCAAAGTTCGTCGAGGATATTGTAAGGGATATTGCAGCAGAGGTTCTGTTAAAATACGGCGATTTTCCAGATAACACAAGGGTCATAATTTCGTCAGAAAGTGAGGAGAGCATACACCCGCACAACGCGTATGCTGAAATAAATTCCACACTGGGTGAACTGAGATCAAGCGTTTCCAAACTGGATCACTGAACCGTGACCGGGCAGAATCCAGGATGGCTTCATGCCGAGTATGGTTTCCTTTGATCTCAGCGCCTCTTCATAATCAATTGTAAAGGCTTTATTTACAGTAATTTCCGAACCCTTCTTGAGAAGTGCGTCCCCCACAAATATGGCGTTATATTTCTCCATATAATAGGATGTGCTTCCTGGCGTATGTCCGTGGGTTGCAATATAAGAAATCCCTTCAATGTTTAGTTCCGATACCGGATGGACATCGCTGACAGGATCAGTTTTCGAAAATCCGGCAACTATTCTTGAAATGATGGATTTTGCCGGTTTCACCCTTGCATTTCCACGGACAACATCGATCTCCAGATCGGGAACGTATACGGCAGGTGAGAAGCGGGATACAATCATTGCAAGCCCTCCTATATGGTCCGGGTGATAATGGGTTATGAGCACAACATCGGGCTTTGTTTTCATATTCTCATAGAATGTTATTATTTTACGGCCGGAGGATTTCATTCCAGCATCGATCAGAATGTTCCGGCTGCCGGCTTTTACTGAGTAACAGTGCGCAGTGGTGCCCGGAATCTGATTTATTTCTTCAGGGAGATTCAAAGTTCAGACAACCTCTTCAGCATTTTAGCCACGCTTTCAACAGCATCTCTTGCCATCTCGATTCTCGCCTGTGCCTGAAGCCTTGTCTGGTTCGGTCCGGATATGCCCAGTGCAACTGGCTTTGAATATTCAACGGAAAGGTCCTCTATCTTTCTTGCCGCATTCTGCATTATTATCTGGTCATGGTCAGTTTCGCCTTTAATGACAGCTCCAAGCGTAACTGCACCATCCACATCTTTCTTTTCCAGGATCTTTTTCACTCCCAGCGGGATGTCAAAGGTACCTGGCACCTTCAGGACATGCGTAACTTCAAGATTCATAAAAGCGGCGTGTTCCTGAGCCCTCTGCAGCATCATCATGGTTATGTCATAATTATATTCTGATACAACAATCCCTATCTTCATCTCTTACAACTCCATCAGTGTCTTATTCCAGTATTTTTTGGTTCCTCAACGGAGCCAACATCTTCGTACCCCTGTCTCAGGCCCATGCCGGCATTCTCGGTCAGTTTTCCCGGCCTGAATATGAGATTATAGGCATTCAGTGCGTGTTCCCGTGCCCGCCTCTCGGAGAGCCAGGCAAGTTCAGACGGGCTTGATGCCTCATCTTCATGCACGAATACCTCTATAACGTGCCTGTTTGTCATCAACTGAACCTGCATTATACCCATGGAGGCAACCTGTGCTGAGATTTTATCCACAGGCTTTGCTCCAGGCATTCCGCAGGCAATCACTATATCACACTGCTGTTCCTCAATCAGCTTCTTGGCCGCAACAGGGATATCTTTTATGCCAGGTACTGTATACCTTACGGTAACAAAACCCGTCCCGGTTGAATTGAGTTCATCTATTATGGCAGATCCCATATCAAATCTCGCAAATGTTGTGTCCACAACTCCGAATTTTTTCAAATTCCACCCTCTATTACCTCAAGCAGCTTCTTCCTTACGTCTGAGCTGCCTCTGTACTTTGAAGCATTGAAACCTGAAATCCGTACCACATCGGTGTTAAGGCCCATCTCGCGACACCTGCTTCTTATGATTTCCGGATCAAATTTCTGATCATAACCGAGCGTGATCACATCTGGTCTCAGTTCCTTTACAGTCAGGAACATATCTCCCTCGTGGCCCAGGACAGCCCTGTCCACGGGTTTTAACTGGGACACAATGGCCATTCTGGATTCTTCATCGAAAATTGGTTTTTTTCCGTTTCTGATGGCAGTGGAATCCCTGGCAACTACAACCACAAGTTCATCTCCGAGTTTTCTGGATTCAGTGAGATAGTGTATATGTCCAAGATGAATTATGTCAAAAACTCCCGTAGCCATGACCCTGATCATTCGCCCACTGGTCGATGATGTATTTTCCTTCTATAAATGTTAGCGAATGTTCATCCGCAAATTTCTTAGCTTTGTCATGTGAAAGGGAGTAGCCATTGTCATCCAGCATCTCCACAATGGTTGCTGAGGGAATAAGTCCGGCTCTTTCAACCAGGTACGTGCTGAGTTCAGTGTGACCTCTTCTTCTGGCGAAGTACCCGTCTCTGGCAATCAGGAGTATTACGTGCCCCGGGATTCGAAACTGACTTGAAAAAATATCCCTTGCCGTACCATTATATGTCGGCAGACCCTGAAGATATGCAGCAAATGCTGAAATTGTGAAGGCTCTGTCCCTGTCAGGGACTCCGGTGAATGTGTTTCTGTGATTTATGGTCACGGAAAATGAACTGTTGGTATCGTATCTCAGATCAGACGTGTCGAGAATTTTCTGTCCCAGTCCGAGGTGATCCCTGTAGAAATCCTCTATAAAAGGGAGGCCTATTCTTGATGCATCAGTTTCCTTCATGGTTGTGCAGATAAGGCCTCCGCCGTTCTTCCTCATGAATTTCATTGCTTCAATATTTACAGATTGTGATGGAAATACTATGTCTGTCTCACCCTCACGGTCCTGGGAATCAAAAATCAGGACAGGCTTACCTGATCTGAGACTCTGAATGGCTTCAGATATCATGAAATTGAATTGCAGGGGCATTTATAAAATTGGTGGTAATTACTCTAATATGGGTAATATTGCTCTTGAAAAGATTATCTGTCTGCGTACATTATGGTCTGGTGAAGATAATACCTTTCCAGCCATCCCACCTGGATAGCATAGTATTGCTGGAACAGCGGGCCTTTCCAGTTGGCCCTTATACACGCAGAATGCTTGAACATGTTTTCAGAAATCCACAGGCATTCAGCCTGGTTGCAACTGATGATGGAAAGGTTGTGGGCTATGTTGTTGCTCTGCCACTTGGGGTTGAATCTGCAGATATAGAGAGCATAGCAGTCGATCCGGCAAATCAGGGCAATGGAACCGGGGGGCTGTTGCTTGACGCAATAGAACAGGAGATGAAAGCCCGGGGATTTTTAAATTCCGTTCTTGAGGTCAGGGACAGGAATACGCAGGCAATTAACTTTTACAGGAAACATGGATACGAGATAATTGAACACATGCCAAAATATTATCACGAGCTTTATGAGGGTTCAAGGGGTGCATATCGTATGGTAAAGTCCCTGAAACAGGATTAATGCGATATTACTGCATGTTTTTCAGCAGTTCTCTCACCATTTGAACCCTTGCAGGTGATGACGATACTATTATGGATTTCTTTTCAAGGGTCTCCCTCAGGGTCCGTATGAGCGGGGAAAGGCTTGTAACATCAGCCAGCTCATTGTTACTGAGTACATTCATGTCTGATTTGATCCGTCCCGGGCCGGCAAAGTCAAGAGGGGGTACAACATCCACGATATACTCCCACTCCTGGAGACCGCTTTCAACCAGTTTGTTCTGTATCATTGCATGCAATTCCGGCGTATAATGGAGTTTCAAAACCGGTTTATGTAAGTTTCTGCTCATTATCTGTTTCGAAATGATGCTGGAATCATGTGAAATAATTGAAAAAAAATCATTGTCTGTCATTGAAAAGGGGTGCCTGAACCTCTCAATATTCTGCCTTATGGCATAGGTGCTCATTATCTGGGCAATTCTTGAAGTCTTGTGAAAATAAACGGTGCTGTACATCAATATCCTGGAAATCAGAATGGATTCCAGTGTACCAATGCCCTTCTCCTCAATGGCCACGTCATCTCCAACGATTTTGGCCACATTGAGTATTCTTCTATGGTCAATGTTGCCCATTGCAACGCCCGTATACAATGCGTCCCGCCTGAGGTAGTCCAGCTCATCAACGTCCATTGGCCCGCTTATCAGCCTTGAAATAAGCCTTCTGGGCCTGGATCTGAAGAGCAGAATATCAGCGATATCTTTTGGGTTGATATCGATTTCCTCAAGAACCCCGGGAAGGCTGCTTTCGGCGAAATCCCCATGGCCGAGTATCATTTCCACGCCAGCGTGGAGATGATCCAGTCCTGTGATCTCCTGGAAAGTTTCCTCTGCACCATGGCTCAGCGGAGGATGTCCGATGTCATGGAGCAATGAAGCCGTAATAAATAGGTCTCTTTCCTGGATTTCCAGTGTGTCGGCAAACATCTGGGAAAGATACATGGCGCCCAGGGAATGCTCGAACCTCGTATGATTGGCTCCAGGGAAAACAAGGTGGCACATTCCAAGTTGCCTTATATATCTCAGCCTCTGAAATTCGGGAGTGTCGATGATCTTCTGCATGCTGTATGAGATTTTTACAGGGCCGTTTATGGGGTCCTGGATTATCTTGAATGTATTGTTTGCCATTTTTACATCACTATGCCTGTTGCATGGATAAGCACAGGGCCCATAACACTTTTTTCCATTTCATGGTGTGTACCACAATCATAAAGAACTCCATGATTATGAATGCCCATGGCAGTGATTCCCATCATATCTTACGCTGATCTTGTGGTTGTTCTCGTAATAGCCTGGATTATTGCATCATTTCCAATTTACGTTGCAGGTAAGTTAATTTCAGGTAAGGATACAACCTTTGGCAGTGCCATGATCGCTGCCCTCATAGGACCTGCGGTCACTCTTTTCTTCTTCATAGTTGTTACCGTTGTTCTTTCACCATTTCTTCTTGGCTTTGCCGCCGTTATTGGTGCCATATTCGCCATATTTGCCCTTAGTTACCTCTTTGGCGCACTGTTCAGGACGCATCTGATTGGAGGGTTCGCAATAGCGGTATTATCTCTGGTGATAACATTTATTGTTTTTGCAATCGTATCATTTTTTGCAGTACTGATTACCGGATCTCCTGTTATCGGACCGGGCCCACATATGCCATAGCCCGTTCCAGTAAATGATCTGGTAATTCGGAAACCTTAAAATATTCCGAACCTGCGTCAGATAAAAATACTTTCAAGGGATACAGACGGAGTCCAGAAACAATATTTTCAGGAGGTTATTATGGAAGTAGAGGAACTCACTGCGACAATGGGCAAATATTATGGGGCAAGAATAGTGACTGCAATTGTGGGCATAGAAGCAGACGTTAACAAGGTAGAAAACATTGCGGGCAGCATAGTGAAATTCAAGAACGTTGAGGATGTTTTTGTTGTTACAGGTGATTATGATATTCTGCTGAAGGTAAGATTTCCGGACTATGAAGAGTTCCAGGGGTTCCTTGTAAATGACCTTGGAAGGATAGATGGAATTAAGAGGACCAGAACGATGATGGTTCTCACAATAAAGAAGGAAATGGGACAAAAAATAGGAGAATGATTCATATGGATAGCAAATTGTTTGAAGAAGTGCTGTATTTGCTGGATGAACTGGCACAGGACACAACCGTCCCCAAAAATGTAAGAAAAACAGCCCAGGATTCCAAGAGCAGGCTGCAGAACGAAAAGGAGAGCCTGGACATCAGATGTGCAACTGCTGTCTCTTTGCTTGACGAGATGGCAAATGATCCAAATGTTCCCTCGCACGGAAGAGCGGCGCTTTACACCGTGATAAGCCGACTTGAAGCTCTGGCAAAATCCTGATTTTCTGTCAAAATTCCGATTGTCGTAAAATAAGAATGCATTTTATTCGACTATTTAATTTTTATCAAACAAAAGGTTCATATATTGCTAATTATAAAATATAGTCAGATATATATAGCATTATAATATTTCAAATCGATCTAATGGTGCTATCTGAAGTAAATGACAAACTGGCAAAGTATCTGATAATATCAGACATACCGAGAAGCGTAGCCTACACACTGGTGTACATACGGGACAAGGGCGAAGTAACCAGTGTTGAAATCGAGAGAGAGACTGGATTGCGCCAGCCGGAAGTATCCATTGCAATGCAGTGGCTCAGAAGAAAGGGCTGGATTAACAAAAGAAACATGAAGAAGGAAGGAAAGGGAAGGCCGGTTCACGGCTACAGGCTATCCAAGGAATTCAATGAAATACTCGATGAAATAATTGGGGAACTTGCAAATAAAATAAGTGAAATTAACGAGAATATTGAACAGCTGAAAGCATTCAGGGACTGAAATTTTTAAAATTGATGGTTCTGATGCCATTCTGGCCCGCCACAACTGCCAGGGTGGCCAGGCCGCAGAATAGCCCGACTTCCATAACGCCAGGTATCATCTTGATTTTACTTTCCATTTCAGTGGGATTTTTTATTATCCCGAAATCGCAGTCCATTACCATGTTTCCATTGTCCGTACGATATTTCCCATTTTCTCTGAAGATACATATTCCACCAAGCCTTTCAACCTGGTTTCTGGTCATCTGGCTGAGATAAGGCAAAACCTCAACAGGGATTCTGAATGTTCCGATTCCATTTGTCTTGAATTTGCTTTCATCAGCTATTATGCAGACATTTTTGCTGTTATAAGCAATAATTTTCTCCCGTAGCAGTGCTCCCCCGCCTCCCTTGACCAGGTTGCCCGATGCATCCATTTCATCTGCACCATCCACGTCAAGATCGATTGTTCCTGTGTAATCCTCCTCAACGCTGACCCCAGCCGTTCTTGCCCTTTCCGAACTTTCGATGGATGTAGAAACTCCTCTGATCCTCACGCCCTGGGCAATAAGATCCTTCAGTGCATCTATAAAAAAATTCACAGTGGAACCTGTCCCTATTCCCAGTACCATTCCATCCCTTACGAGTTTCAGGGCTTCTAATGCTGCCGCTTTTTTCATTTCTTCGGGAGTCACTGTTCGCAAATTCATGGAAGGATTTAAGAATTTCATAGAAAATTTGACATTTCCATCAAAAAACTGGAATAAAGACATAAGCTAAGTGCTACAGATAACTCAGAAGACAAAATCCTCTGAATACGAAATCCGGATGTGGCGCTAACACTTATTTGAAACGGCAGAAATTTTCTTAAGGTACTTATATGCAGATGGGGTTAACACCCGTTATCCACTGGAAAGAGTCTGTGGAAGACAGGTTACGACATTCCTGATAACTGGGAATGCTACGTAATTGAAGCAATGATATTTCGTTTCCAGAAGGGGTTAAAGTTATCTCAATATACTTCCGGAACGCACAAACTTTACATTCATGATAGAATAACGATTGGATTAAAATGGCAATGGAAAAAAAATCATGGAAGGATTCCTATACCGAATTGCAGAGACTGGTGCTTCCTCCCGACACAAACATCTTCAGCGATCTCTATGGTGGCAGGCTTGTTGAATGGATAGATAATGTTGCGGCCATTGTTGCAGCAAAGCATTCCCGCAGGAGGACTGTTACGGGCAGCATTGACAGCCTCTTTTTCCTTTCTCCAATACATATGGGAGATATAGTTCACCTCACCGGCAGGATAAATTATGTCACC
>JAVYSG010000041.1:0-11849 GCA_038729325.1 Thermoplasmataceae archaeon
CTGCAGAAGCCATCAGTGCATCAAGTAATATCTGCGAAAGCGTCAGGTTGAAATCGTTCTGGTTAATATCATCATGGAGAGAGGACAGAGATGATTCCACAGAACTTTCATCAGGCTTCTCGTAAATGCCTGTGTACACGCGAATAAGAGTAGCCAGAGAGTCCGGTAAATTCCTCTCTTTAATCAGTTGCTCAATATCATCCTTTTTCCCCTGATCTGACAGGTTATCAACCAGTGAATAGTAGTAGAGTGCGTTTTCGCTGTTCTTCTCATACGCATCCCTCAAAATTCTCTCACCTTCATCTGCCTTTCCTGCAAATGACATTGCCTTAACCTTCTCAAGAAGATAGATGACTCTCTCCTCGTCAGAGCCTGCTGCGTTCATAGCCAGATCCAGAGAAGATATGGCATTTTCAAGATCGCCACCTGCTATTCTTATCTGCGCCGACCTTTCATAGTATTCGGAATCCGCCTGCTTACTCAGCCTTATTGCGGTATCAATGGCATTCTCTGCATTCTTCAGATCATCAAGAAGAAGATATGATTCCGAAAGAATAAAGTATGGATAATCAAACTCAGGATACTTGCTGTTTACGCGCTTGAGTTCTGTCACTGCCTCCCTGGACCGTTCAAGTGTGTTCAGGAAACCGGCCTTCATCAATGCCAGCCTCACATCGTCAGGCTCAACCCGCTGTGCCCTTATGATGGCTTTTAGAGCATCCTGTGGCCTGTCATCATCTTCATAGACCTCTGCCAGCTTTATGAGATACTGTATGTTGTCCGGATCCTCCTCAGACGCCTGGTTCAGCAGTTTTAGCCCTTCCTTTAGGTTATCATTTTCTGAAAGAGCCCAGCCCCTGACATATTTGAAAAATGGCTCCTGCGATTTCCTGTATGCTATGTTTGCCTCTTTGAGGGCAGTTTCAGAATCCTTGTCCAGTTCAAGGAGTGCCATTGCCTTCAATGCATGCAGGAGGGAATTTTCATTATCTGCTGCAATCATCTTGTCCACTTTTTCAAGGACTTCTTCGTATTTCTCATCATCCATCATGCCAAATAATTCTTCTACGGGGTCAGGCTGCATGGAACCACATCCGTATGATGTTCAATAATCTTTACCGGCTTTAAGATTCTAATCTCAATAACAATGGGTGCAGACTCTTCGTAACGGTATAAAAAAATAGCTGGAAACTGGAATCTCACAGTTCTGGAATTGATTAAATTATGAGACCATCAGAACAGATTCATTATTTCCGGTTCCGGTATAGATTCGGCAGGAACATCTTCCTCTGGACTGTAATCATCAATTCCACTCACCTGGTAATAGGCATTTACGAACCTGCGAATGTCATTGCCTGTTACTATGCCAAGGTTTCCAACTCTGATTATGGAATCGGAAAGTTTCCCCATTCCTCTGGAAACTGTGATGCCCTTTGATGAGAGTCCGGCAATTGTGTCCTTCACTGATAATTTCGGCCTGAATGCAATGACGGTATCGGAATAATTGCCCGGATTCCCGAGAATCTCCGACTGGTTTTTTAAAAGGGATTTTCTCAGATACTCAGCACTGGCATGATGCCTGGCCCATCTTTTCTCCAGTCCCTCCCTTTCCAGAATCTTCAGCGCTTCACGAAGTGCACTGAAACCTCCTGTTGACGGCGTATATGGTGTTTCGTTCTTCGAAAGGAACTTAAGCGATATGCCGAGATCAAGGTATTGCGGTATGTCATCTCCTGGTTTCATGAGGTTGACCATCTCTTCTCCCAGAAGCACAATACCTATGCCAGGCACTGAGGCGAGCCCCTTCTGGCTGCATGTTGCAACCGCATCTATTCCCCATTCCTTCACGTTAATTGGGACTGCACCGAATGCTGATACTGAATCAACAAACACCCTGACTCCCATATCTCTGGCAGCCAGCGTTATCCTTTTCATATCATGAATGGAAGTCCCGTTTCCTGTTTCGTTCTGGACCAGAAATAAAGATCTAATTTCTCTGTGCTTTCCGATGAAATCCTTCACGTCATCATCTGATAGTGTGTCATTCTCAGTGAGATTCAGCGTGGAAACCTGAAGTCCCCTGCGGTGAAGGCTATCTATGAGCCTGTTTCCAAATTCACCTGATGTGACGGCCCCCACATGATCGCCTCTGGACGTCAGGGAAAATATCATTGATTCCACTGCTGTGGTGCCGGAACCCGTAGTCATGACTGCACGATATGAGCCGGCAAACCTGTTGAGAAGGCTTTCAGATTCCATTATTATGTCCCTGAATTCCTGTGACCTGTGATTTCCAACATAGCTGGATGCCTGTGCAACACCTGGTGGGACATTTACAGGTCCCGGTATGAGCATCACAGCTTCATCTCCCGTATGCGTTCGAGAAGGTTCTGCAGGGTATATTTTGCAACCCTTTTCTGGGCTTCGGCAGTCTGTGCACCGATGTGCGGTGTCACAATGACACTTTCCATTCCAGCAAGTTCCTTCTCCCACTCCGTTTCAGGTGGCTCGTGCCAGAAAACATCGGTTGCATAACCTCCCACCTGCCCTTCCCTCAGGGCTTCCAGGAGTTCCTGACCGTTTATGAACTGGGCCCTGCTGGTATTCACAATGAGCAATCCGCGTTTCGAAATACTGAAGTGATACTTCCCTATCATTCCGCCTGATTCACCAGAAAACGCTGCCAGAACGAAAATAACATCTGACCTTCTGAAAAGTTCCTCCATGGGGACATAGTTTCCTCCCACCCTCTCAATTGCCTGATCATTTCTGAAGGGATCATATGCCATAATTTCCATTCCCATGGATCTGAGTATCTGTGCAGTTGCCTGGCCTATCCTGCCAAATCCAATGATGCCTGCAACCTTTCCGTGCAGCTCTGTTCCGGTTTCCTTAATCCACACACCGTTCCTGGACCTCTGGCTGAGTAGCGGTATCTTCCTGGCCAGATCCACGGCAAGTGCAACATTGAGTTCGGCAACGGAATCCGTTGATGACCCTGCTGCAGTTACAATCTCGATTTTTCGCTTTGCAGCCGATTCCAGATCTATGTTGTCGGTGCCTATTCCGGCTCTTGCGATTATCCTGAGCCTGCTCGCCCCGGAGATTATATCTCCGGTCACCTTGGTGCGGCTCCTGACCACAATAATGTCGTAGTCCTTCACCTTTCTTCCAAGTTCATCAGGAGTTATTGCAGGTTCATACGAGACTTTAATTCCCGAAGATTTGAGGCCTTCCATGAGGTACGAATCCAGGGGATCGCATACCAGTGCTGTCATTCCTTTGGACTTATCCATGTTACCGTGTCCTTCATTGTCAAGGGCATAATAAAGAATTCCCAGGCCCAAACGTGTGTTAAAATGCAGATCTCTATGGTTAAATCAAGTTAAGAAAAACCCTGGAGACGTTTATGATCAATGAAGAATGCTCTGATCTGAAAAATCGCCCACTGTGTGCTATTTATGTATCTGCTGTTTTCCATAATAGTATTGTGTTTCAGTCCACTGATGGTACCGGCCATTCAACATAAATGTCAATTCTTCACTTCCCTGAAGCGCAATGGGAATTTCTCCTGTTGTCATGAAAATGGTTTCGAGATGCACACTCAAAGCAGCAGCGCCTTGAACACATAAACAGCTGTGAAAATCAGGAATAAACATACGGAAGATTCAATCAGGATGATGACAGAATGTTGGCAGGAAATTACCCTGTCGAGGAAGATCCGGATATCAAAACGTTCAGTAAACACTGCAAAAATAAGCCTGCCTGGCCGATATACGGATTCTTCCGACCTCTGATCATCAACTCAGAAAGTTGGAATATGGGGCAAAAGTGATTTATCCTCCCGTGAAATGATTTTTCATGATCTGTCATTGCCCCTGCAAGAATTTCGATGGATGCATGAAAGAGTGTGATTTTACGCCATGGTGAACATTTCAGAATTCAGGCCTTTTGTGTTCAGCATAGATATCAATGATGCAATTTCGCCCCCTTTTGATGCCATATCATCGAAGCAGGAAATTTTGCTGAAATCAAGGAAATACAACATTACCCGACTCACCTTGCCTGATACTGCACACATTGACAGAGCAATGGACACTTTTCTGTCATGGAAATCTGATGGTGTTCTCAGGCAGTCGGAGAGGCCGCTTCTGATTATCGCTGACCAGACATACACCAGCGACGGCCATGTAAAAAGGCTGACTGGCCTTATAGCCCTGGTTAACATATTCCCGGATGATGGACAGGTGAAACCGCATGAGCGCACATTTCCAGGTCCGGTGGAGGAGAGAATCCGCATCATGGGGTTGCTCTCATCGCAGCTGGAACCAATCTATCTTGCTGTGGAATCAGATAAAATTGAACAGACCCTCCGTAACACAATATCAGGCAGAAAGCCGGATCTGGCATTCACTGATCATGCGAAGGTTAACAATAAAATCTATTTCATTGATGATGCCGGCAGCATAATGAACATCAGGGAAGTTCTCAGGAACTGTATTGCCATTGTTGCAGATGGCCATCACAGGCTTGCAGCCACCAGAAAGCTTGCGGAGACAACAACTGGATATGCACACAGTTTCTGGAGCAGCATCATGGCTTATATTGTGCCGCTGTCCAGCGATGGGCTCATGGTTGCTGGAATTCACAGGTACGTCAGGGCAGGCAGATCATTCTCTGATATAATTGATGAATTCAGGTCAGAGATGACTGTGGGAAAAACAGCAGGCCCAGATCCGGGGGCGCCCCTCAATGTATATGACGGGCAATGGCACAGCCTCAGGCCTTCTGCCGATCACTGCCGCAGTCACCCCGAAGATTGCCTTTCACCGGTGCATATGCTGAACGCTTTCCTGTTCAGGGATGCCATGCACTTCCAGGATCAGGATTTCAGGGATAGAATACGCTACACCCATGAAATTCAGGAAGCAATTTCACAGGTTGATGATGGACATGCAGATTTCTCAGTTATTATGCCGGAATGGAACAGAATGGAACTTCTCAACCTGATTGAAAGCGAAGGTGTACTTCCTCAGAAGTCCACATACTTTTACCCGAAGATTTCATCCGGAATTGCCCTGAATTGCATGGTCCCGCCTCAGGGCTGACTGCTTCCTGTTTTCCTTCTGGCCGCCATTATTTTCCTGTACCAGTGGTACTCCAGTGGAATATCGATGAGAATAAGAGCGATGGGGATCAGATCGAAGAAGTAGAAGCCTGGTATTAGCTGATATACGAGGATATGCGCTCCGCTTGCATATGCAATTATTGCCGCAGAACTGTACTCCAGACTGTTTATGGTTGAGAATACATCCGGATATGGAACCACAATGGTGGGATCGGTATAGGCATAGGAGAAATTATGGCCATCCAGTACGTAGGATATCTGTGGAGGAGGCATCACGTAAGCTCCAGGATTCCTGAACCTGAGTTCATAGCTGAATCCTGCAGGTGTTGTACCAAGTGACGGCTGTGAAAAGTTGGTGCTTCCACTCACAAGGGTTACAAGCCCCGGATAATCCTGCATAATGGCATATTCACTTATGGTGAAATTTTTCAGGTTGCTGGAGCTCTGCGAAGATATGGTGGTGTTAACCATCGCAACAGTTCCATTTACCATGCTGTAAGTTATGGAAACGTTCAATTCAGCCGGGAATGTTGCATCCGTTTCAAAGTAGAGGCTGCCCAGGTTGATGCGCGATGTGTAATTTATGATGGATGGCGTTGATGTCCCGATTGCTGATACTGGAACATCCTCGTAGCTGGAATAGGATGAATAATTATAATTCAATGATCCAGAGGAGACGTTTTCAACAGGATATGCAAAGGAAAGACCATAAATGGTCGAATTGGACGGGAATGTCATGGTGGTGTTGGATCCCATTATCTCAGCTGCACTAATTGTCTGCCTGTATGGAGGGGAGTGGAATACATTCCCCTTCTGGAATATGCCTCCGGCAAACACAATGCTTGATCCCAGAAGTTTGCTTGCATTCCCAATGCCAACGCTGCCTGAAATAAGATGGGCGACCTCAGTGGAATTCACATAACCTGTAACAAACAGGGAGCTTTCTGTGGAGTTGAGATGAGCACCGGGAACCAGATATCCAGATCTCAGACCGCTCATAAACATTGGGAAAGAACCGGTGGAAGGGATATATGGAGAGATGCTTTTTAGAAGGTCATATGTTGTATGTACATTTGCCGAACCTGCACCATACAGATAAAGGGTCGCATTGACTGAAACATTGGAGATATATTCGCCCGGAATGGTAAATGAGGCAAGAAGGCTCACTCCTGAATCATTCAGAGATGAAGATATGGATGAGGCTTCGCGGGTTGCCACCGCAACAGTAGTGTTGTAGGAACCGGGAAAATCTTCCACTATGGCTACGGGTGGAATCAGGTTCAGGTACCTGTTGAACTCCCCACCAATTCCGGATGATGTGGCGAAGGATTGGGAAAGGCCGAAAAGGTTGTCAGATTCTAATGCTCCCGCAAGATCTGTCAGATTTGCAGAAACTGCAATCATTGTGAATATGGAAGAATTTCTCCGGGCATCGCCGGCCCAGCCTGAAAATGTCGTGGAATTTGTTTTCTGAAGATAACCATAAACCCCATAGGTATCGCCGTAAGAACCCACCACGCCGGCGGCATAATTTATTCCGGAAACGTTTGAAAGATTCAGCTGCGCCTGTGAATCTGAGTATATGCCGGAAAGGTAGTGGGAAGGTAGTGGAGCCATGAAAAACGGGGATGAACTGCCCACAAGCATGGACATCTCATCAGTGCTACCGGACGCAGCATGCTGGGCAGTATTATGACCATCGGCCCCCTGAAGTACTGGCACAAGAGATGCAATTAGAAGCACTGCTACTGCTACAACCACAATAACGGTGCCTGATGATTTTTTTCTCTTTTTCTTTACGGATGATGGGTCCAGTATCCTGTTTGTATACTTTCCAGCTATACCTGCAACAACCACAAATATGACAAAATTCGCAATTATATATGGAATGAAGAGAAGAAGCACTCTTTCAACAACAGGATATATTGATCCACCGCCCGGAAGTCCCTGAGTGACCACGGAAGGATTGACACTCAGACCTCCAAGAGAAAAGGAACTGGTTATGACAGATATGGCAGATATGAACCGGCCTATTATGGGCTCTGTCAGGATGCTGTAGAGGTTTGTTCCCGGAGGCGGTGCCAGCGTCCCCGACGACAGAGACTGGATCAGTCCGGTGCCGCCAGCAAGGTTGATGCTCCCTGCACCTCCGAATGAGATGAATAGTGAAGCAAGGGCAAGCCCCATAATGCCTGATACTGTCACATATACTGCTATGGCGGCGCCAACAGCTTTGCGGCCTTTTCGCGAACCAATCCCGACTATGACTCCCAGCAATACCCACACTCCAAGAAGGACCGGCCAGTGAAGCGGATCACCCATGAAGAGGAACATGAGTCCCATGACAATTACGAGGCCTGACCCGAAATACGGGGTAAGCCAGTGAAGCAGTGCAGAATAGTAAAGAGAAAGGGAATAATAACCAATCACCACAGCAGCGGTAACGCCAAGAATGTATCCGGTTAATTTCCCCACAAAATATACATGTATGCCAATATTTCAATTTGACGGTTGTTCGTAAATTAAAATCTTTCCCGTTCATGCCCCAGGAAAATGAGGACAGCGACCGGACGATGAGTTATCAGGAAGTTTTCCAGTTAAGATAACTTTTTTTTATTAAATCAGTGAACGCTGACTGGAATGCTTATTTCTATTGAAGATATAATGACTGCATATGTCCGGAAGCTACTGGATCAGCGCCAGAAGCGCAGCGAAGGTCGTAGAGCAGAGGGTGAAGCAGATCGGACCCGGTGACACACTGAAGGTGGAGAGTTTCAAGCGGGACAGATGGGTCCAGTTCACCAGAAATGGAGATGATACATACAGCATAGTTGAGCATGGCTTTGTCAGTGAGTCAACGACTGTGAACAGCACTGACCTGAGGGGGGAGATCAGGCGTTTGGTGGACGCAGAGTTTCCACGCAGCAACCAGCTCAGGATTCACGTCTCCAGATCAGATGAAAGCAGGGCATAGGAAAGAGGATGAAGAATAATTTTAGCAAAACTTTTCTACCATGATACCCATAGTAATTCATGGAAAAAGGAGTTGAAATCGCATTCCAGCTTAACAGTGGCGGGGAGGATACAAAGACCGTTCTTGCCCTGGCTGACCTGACAGGAAATTATTTCCTCAGGAATTTTGATCTGGACTGGAGAGTTTTTCATGTCACACTTGATCGCCAGAAATATTTCAGGGTACTCTTCAGCGGGAAGAAAACTGGCGCCCTTCATCCTGAAGTTCACAAAGAGATCAGGGAAAAGTTCGACTCCATGTCAAAGCTGCCCTACAGTGAACTGATGCACATGTACGAAAAGGAATCAAAATCCGGTGAATTCAGGAAATGCACAATAAGGGAGATACAGGAAGAATACGATCTCTGGCAGGACAAATTCTGGCAGTATTTCTGACTACCTTCGTGCCTCTATTTTTTTACTCAGTACATCCAGTGTTTCCTTGATGTCCCTGATATCCTTTGATATTTTAGGTATGGTTTCCATATAGATTCTTTCGAGCCTTTCTATCTTCGCCATGAGTATCTCTGCACCCTTGCTGGGAAGAATAATTGATCCAGGCTCAACCTTCTCATCTGCGAGCTTCGGCATTTCGATCTCCTGTGAACCGGCATCAGCAGTTCCCACGAGGCTTGGGTTCAGTATCTGATAATCCCTTGCTGAAACGAAATTTGAAAATATGTATTCGGAGAGCTTCTGGCCCTTCTGAAGTGCCCGGTAGCATACCTGCGGGTCCAGGGTTTCTCTCAGCCCATTTGAATAGATTATTCTTATCTGTGCCCTGTCACAGAATGGGTAGTCAAATGTGTGAAGCTTTTCATTCGCCTTGCTTTCAAGATCCTTGTAAATGCTGAAGGGAATTTTGTCCTTGAGCCTTTTCACCTCATTGGACAGAAGCAGTATACGGTTGAATCTATCAGCTTTCCCGATCTCATCCTTCAGGGAACCGTAGTCAACCATGTTTCTGTCATTCGCACTATTATACTAAAAACTTTGCACTGAATGTGCTGCAGGAAAAAGGCAGAATTCCAGTTTTTTCCCATATGCGGGACTGTTATCCCTCTCAAATAATATCCCGTCATGAAGCTGCTGAATACTCAGATAATCCTTCCAGAGCCACGGTTCTTAACGGCAGAATTTATGTCATCAACGTTAAAGCCTGCCGGCAGGCCTTTTCCCCCAACATAGTCAAACAGGATAAGCTTCAGAACATTCAGATAGGTATAGTTCAGAATCATACCGAAGGCAATCACTGCAATGCCAAGAATAATTATGGCAACGGCTGCCAGCGCAGGAATAAACGAAATCAGGACAATGCCCGCAATGAAGGCGGCAAAACCCGCCAGCACAATGCATATGGTATACAGATCCACATAGGCTACCCCACCGAAGGTTTCGCCGAAATTTCTCCTTATGGTTGAAACACTGCGCTTAACTGCCTCAATTGGTGTGCACCTGTAATCCAGTATGGCCGGGACTGCAAAAAATGTCGCAACTGCAATGGTGAATGCACCAATGGCACCGACCACCATCTGACCGGCTCCCCTGAATCTGGATTCTATGATCCTGAGAAGCATAATGATTACCGTGTAGAAGAGAGACCATTCGATTGCCTGCTTTCTGTAGCCCCATGCCTCAGACAGAGATTTCCTGAATGACACTGGAGAACCTGAGACTGATGCACGGAATGCTATGAGCAGCGCCAGAAGTACCAGCGTGGAGATAAATCCCGTAATAATATAGATCAGGATTATTGCTCCGAAAATGACAAGATCAATATTTCCTGAACTCAATGGAATCGAGATAAGAAGCGTCCCGAATATGATGATAAAAACCGCGAAGGATACCAGTCCTGAGAAAACTGGATAAATAAACAGCCCCCTGTCACGTGAAACAGCCTTCCTTACTGATCGGGCAAGCCGCCATCCCGCTCTGAGGCGTTCAAACATGACCGATGATAAAAATTACATTAAAAAATATTTGTTGGAAGAAAATTATGTAAGCTGGTCATCCGCCCTCTGTTCTATATACGGATCAGTCCATTCATGATGACTGAACTGTTCCTTAAAGCCGGAAAGCACGCCCCAGGGATAGAAAACAGCGATTGAAACCACCAGAACAATCACGGTTCCCCAAACGAATGGAATCATGGTACCAACTGGCCCGTTATAGCCCAGGAAAGATATCCTTGGCCCGATAAATCCATCGGTGCCTATCAGTGTCATAACTGTCATATATCCTATATACACAACGTACCATATGGCATTCTTCGCACCGATCTTCACCTTTCCCATGGCACCGAATATTACAGACGCTGCTGCAACCAGCAGAACTGCATAGGGCTCTGAAGGCCATCCAGTCCAGAAAACAATAAGTGAACTAAGGCCAACGGACAGCGGTGCGAGCACCTTCATTCCACGCACCATCTGGTCCGGACGGGTCACTCCCTGCCTGCGGGTTACCATAAGTGCAATGGGATTGACCACAAGTCCCAGGTATCCTGCAGCCGTGGCATCATCTATGAACGTATAGATGGAAGGATCAGGCGCAGTTACAAGAACAAGTATTGCTCCAAGTATCGCAAATATTATAAGGGACCATATGGGAACTGCATGTTTCAGATCTATTTTCTTGAGTTTTTTGCTGATAAATCCTGATCTTCCCATCGCGAACAGAACTCTTGTCCCGCTGCCCAGATATATGTAACCTGTGACAAATGGCGTCAGAAGGCCTGTAATGAGCGCAGCTATGAGTATATACAGTATATTTGTGTTCCCGGCAAAGGTGAAGAAGGGATTTGTCTTGTCAGCCACTGCACTGTAAAGACCGAGGAAGTTCCCGGGGGAAATATTGAATGTACTCCAGTGAAATCCCATGAGCACAGCGAATGCAATGGATATGTAAATCAGTGATTCCACCACCACGGTCATTATAATTGCCTTTGGAATCTTCTCCTTTAGTTTTGTTTCCTCTGCGAGATCCGGTATAACTCTGATTGAACCAAAATCGTACATGGCAAATGGCATGATGCCTAAAACTGATGCCCCTCCATACGGGAGGAAACCGTAAGCATACAGATTACGATAATTGAAGACAGCCCCAATGAGGCCGATAACCAGTGAGAGATAGAAGAATAACTTCACTATGCCTATTTTCAGGGTAGAGTTTCCGAATCTCTTTATGCCGAAGTAATTAAACGGTACAAACGCCAGCAGCAGCGCTGCTCCCAGGAGAACCCCTATTGTTGTGGGATGTCCCAGTGCATTTATGAAAGCGTCCTTGAAGAAGTAGTCCATTCCATAAAGAATTGCCACAACCTCGATGGGAGGTATAAAAATATACCACACCAGATCAGAGAATGCATTGATGATGTTTGTCCACCGGCCGTGCGTATAGATTGAATACCTTGTTGGACCGCCAGCCTCAGGGTAAACTCTGCTCAGTTCCATGTATGTGAAGCCAACCAGTGAGTAGATGAAAGCACCAAAGACAAAGGCCAGTATGGCACCCGGGCCGGCGAATCCCACCATCTCAATGGTTCCAAACAGGGCGCCATTGCCAAGTGCCCCCACAACACCGATCATGACCAGCTGCGGGAAGGTAAGTTCCCTCCTTAGCTTCTGCCTTCTGGTTCTCTGTTTTGGTTGATCTGATATGTTGTCCATGATATTCATTAGCCGCCATCCATTATAAATTTTTTTAAAATTTG
>JAVYSG010000042.1:0-11019 GCA_038729325.1 Thermoplasmataceae archaeon
TGCCTTCTGATCCAGGGGAATTCAAGGAGAAAGTCAGATTATCTGTGTAGTTTGATGAAACGCCTGATGAATATATATGCGAAGCCGACAGCACGGGAATAACCACTGGGGTGCTTTCCTCCTCCACAATGGTAAAGACTGCGAAAACAAGAATCACAGCAACAGTTAATGATATGAACCTGTGAGATAAAATCTTTCGAAGGATTCGGGACATGCCATTAAACACGGAAGCAGATAGCGATCGCAACGCACTGTTGCCTTCTGCCCTGATTTTCCGTACTTTCCTGTTAATTGGTCCCGCTACAAAAATCAGTATGGCACATGTTACGGAGATCAAGGAAGCCATAAACACGTGCTCTGATATGGTATATGATGAGGGACCACCAACAAGCGGGTCCACAGGATATGGGGGATGTGTGAATTCATAATCTGAAAAGGATGACGGATTTGAACTTCCAGTGTAAACAACGTAATAGGATCCAAGCAGATCATTATACAATAATGCACCCGGCCCGTCTGCATACCTTATGGGTGTAACCGAAAGAGAATTGATGTTATTTGAATCCAGCTTCCCTAAGTTGAAGGCAGGAACAAGAAAGAAATCTGATCCACTGGCATTATTCCATTCAATTGAACCTGTACTTTTGATCCATATGCTGATCTCCGGGCTTACATACATGTCGCTCTTATAATGGCTGTATTGATTTGATATGATCTCCTGGCTGTAAACATCGCCTCCGGATATGGCTCCGAATATTATGCCCAGAAGCAGGAGTACAACAGCCAGGACAATAAGCCACATTCGCATATGATGTTATATAAATGATAAAATATATTAATATTCTGATTACCACTACGGAATGGATACAATCTGGCATCCTCTCCATCGCAATCGATATGAGATTCCTGCTTCATCAACGGTGCCTTCCTCATATATTCCAGAAGTCTTACTCCATCTTCAGCCATTTTTCGATGGTTTATCAGGCTTCAATTCCGGCGTGCCCTGCGGTAGTTGAAAATTGGTGCTTCTATGACATATGCGCATTTTGCTCACACCCGTTCCATGACGCAATTCATCCACATCGCAGGCTCAGTGGCTTTCCTGCTCAAACGTATTGAAAAATTATTCTGGAGGTAAAGTTATGGTTTTAATAAAAATCCTAATAGAATTCACTGTTTTATGTAAAAGGTGGTTATTCTAAAGAATCGCCAGATTTCCTGTGTCTGTTGAACATAATTATCCCTGGCGCTCATTTAATAACCTTTAAGGGCATTTCATAAACAGAAGATGATTAAAATGGGAGCTGAAGGCAGTGTCATTGCTGATGTTGATATCCAGAAAATGTTCAAGCCTGCTTCAATCGCAGTGGTGGGTGCATCATCTGATCCCGATAAAATAGGGTACCAGATTGTTCTCAACCTTAAGGATGGCGGATATAAGGGGAAAATATTCCCAGTAAATCCAAAGGCAAAGGAAATCCTAGGATTGAAGGTTTATCCAGATGTGGCAGCAATAGGGGAGAAAATCGATCTCGCCCTGCTCTCTGTTCCCGCTGCCATAACTCCACAGGTTGCCGACGAATGCGGGAAAGCCGGAGTTGGAAGCATAATAGTTGTTGCGTCTGGCTTTTCTGAGGTTGGCAACAGCGATCTTGAGACAAAGCTCCTGGACTCCGTAAAGAAATACAACATGAGAATGCTCGGGCCCAATGTTGTTGGCCTGCTCAGCAACCCCATGAGAATGAATGCATCATTTGCTCCTTTCCTGCCGTATGCAGGCAGGATCGGAATGGTTTCCCAGAGTGGTGCAATGATTATAGCGCTGGATGCAAAGACCTGGGTGGGCAGAATCGGAATGAGCTACCTGGTCAGCATAGGAAATATGGCTGACCTTGATTTCTCTGATATTCTCACATATCTCGAAAATGATGATGATACTTCATGCATTACACTTTACGTTGAAGGAATTAAGAACGGGAGGAGATTTCTTGAGGTTGGAAAGAAATCCACCAAACCCATAGTAATGCTCAAGGCCGGGAAATCTAAGCACGGGTCAGTTGCTGCCAGTTCTCACACGGGTTCCCTGGCAGGATCTGACAAGATTTACGATGGAGCAATGAAGCAGGCAGGCATCCTAAGAGCAGAGACAATAGACGATCTCTTTGACATGTCTCTGGCGCTTTCTCTTCAGCCAACCATGAAGGGCCCAAACCTCCTAATAATAACAAATGGCGGAGGCATCGGAGTTCTTGCAACCGATGCCAGCGAAATTTATGGTATCCCCATTGATACACCAGGTGAAGATCTTCGCAGCAAGCTTGCAGCTTTCATGCCCTCTTTTGCCAGCACAAAAAATCCCATAGATATGAGTGCAATGGCAACCGGAAGTACCTATCAGGATGTTATTTCTAACGCTCTGCAGGATCCTGGAGTGGACGGAGTTGTGGTTCTTTACTGCGAGGTTTCAAATCTTGATCCGCAGGTTGCTGCCAGGTCCATTCTGAAGGGCAAAATTGAATCGGGAGTTGACAAACCGGTGTGCGTTGGCATGGTTGGTGGGGAGGCAACTGAACGCGCAATTGAATGGCTCCAGAAGAATGAGATCCCTTCGTATACCTCACCGGAGAGAGCCGTGATGGCCATGTCAACCCTGAGAAAGCATGAGATACTTAACGAAAACAGGAAAGCAGAAGCCGATATAGCTGGAATCAGACGCGAGGAAGTGGATTCAATTCTTCGTGAAAAGATTGGAAGCGGAAACAGGATGATCTCTGAGATAGAATCAAAGAAAATATTCAGCCTGTATGGTATACACGTGAATTCCAGTGAACTTGCCACCAGTGAGCAGGAACTTCTCAGAATATCGGAAAATTTTCAGTTTCCGGTGGTTCTCAAAATACAGAGCAGGGACATATCACATAAATTTGACGTTGGGGGAGTCATGCTGGGCATAAAGAACAGAGATGACCTGATAGATTCCTATCACCGGATGTTAAAGACAGTGTCACAGAAGGCCCCGGATGCAAAAATAGACGGAGTTGTGGTTGAAGAAATGCTCAGGCCGGGTCTTGAGACAATAGTCGGGACTGCTGCTGATCCATCTTTTGGGCCGTCCGTAATGTTCGGAATGGGCGGAACGAATGTTGAGGCCATTGGAGACGTGACCTTCAGGGTGGCACCAGTGGACAGCTTCAATGCCAGGCAGATGATCTCGGAGACGCTTGCAGGCAGGCTTTTCAAGGGTACAAGAGGCAGGAAGGATCTCGATATGGATTCTGTTATTGACACCATTCAGAGAATAGGACTCCTTGCATATAATCATCCCCAGATAAAGGAAATTGACGTAAACCCCCTTACTGTCTACGACGATGGCTGTGTTGCAGTGGATGCCAGGATAATTCTGAACGAATGATCTCCATCAATTTTTCAAAAAAAAAATTTACCAGGAATCTGCCCGGGAACTGTTCACCTGACAACCATGCCTGGAATCTCCCTGACAGGGGAAATTGGAGGTACTCCCTTAAGGAGCTCCATGTAATCCTCGCCAAAGTAGGGCTTGAAAACAAATTCCATGTTTCCTTTAATAGCTTCCCAGTACATTGCCTCCATCATTTTCTTCATCATGTACCTTTCATGTGTCGGCCTGAGCTTCAGTACTGGTTTTGAATAGGTTCCTATTACAAATGTTGCCTTTTCGTATCCTGTTTCCATGGAACACTGGGTTCTACCTGTAAATATAGCCTTCTCATTGATGTTTTCAATGTTGTTTGCGATGTTCTCCACCACTACCTCAGCTTCAAGGTGGGCCTCTACTCCAGCCTTTGATATCGGTATGTTTGTGACATCACCGATGGCAAAGGCATTGCTGTGATCGGAAATATGAAGGTCCCGCTTATCGGTCCTGATCCAGCCATCATCATCCACAAATGGTTGACCTCTCAGGAAGTTTGAAGTCCTGTGGGGAGGCACCATCATAAGAGTATCATACTGAACTTCATCTCCTTCGAGTGAGTAGACCGTTCTTTTTTCAGGATCTGCATAATCCACCGTAAATCCTGGTATCACCTCAATATTCCTGTCCTTGAAAAGTGGCTCAATTACTTCATTTATAGGCTCCGCCGGATACGTTCTGAGATACGGTGTTACAAACTTTATCCTCACATTGCCACGTTTGCCGTTTTTTGTCAGATACTCGTCCAGCAGGAGAGCTGATTCGTTCGGGGATGGCGGGCACTTGTAAGGCAGGCCGGCGATGCCCATCACGACAGTCCCTGTGGATATTGCCTGAATTTTTCTGTAGATTTCGGCTGAACTGACTGCACTGGAATGAAAATCAAGGTTGTGAGTTCTCAGTCCCTTAATCTGATCATAGTCCGGCTGGCAACCTGTTGCAATAATAAGGTAATCAAAATCCACTTTCCTTCCACTGTCGGTCAGTGCAAAGCCGTTATCCATGTCGACCTTACTGCAGGTCTCCTGTATGAGTTCTATACCCGGATGAATAAGGGATGAAGTGCGTCTTCTGACCGAATCAGGAGAGGAACCCTTGAACGCTATACCAATGTACCCCGGTTGAAACTCATGAAATTCTGAAGGCTCAATCAGCGATATGTGAGTTCTGCCCTTCTTTATCCTGTCCCCCAGTCTCTTTGAAAGGCCGTTGGCTGCCATCAGTCCTCCAGCACCTCCACCGATAACGAGGATGTTGCTCATGCCTTCACCTCCTGCGCTTCCTCCCTCTTCCCGGTTATCTTAATGGTCACCGTATATATTCCAGCATCCTCCTTTACATCGATGAGTTCATTCCTGGTTCTTTCGCACCAGCTTCTGGAATCAGCTTTTATGCCTGCATCTGTGGCGAGCACCACAATGACATCCCCATTCCGGGCTTTCCTGTAAGCCCGTATGATATCGGTCAGAGGACCGGGGCATGCTGTACCCCTGCTGTCCACATTTATTGTTACCATATGCATCGCCTAGATGAAGATAACTTCACCATTTCCAGCACCCTGCATGAACGCAGCTGCTCCTATTATGTCATCAACCAGTGGATCAAGATCTGATTTCTTCAGATTCAGTGCCGTTGCCATAAGTGAGCACATGTAAATTTTCACATCACCAATCTCTCTGGATGTCTCCAGCATTCCATGCCAGTTACCCGAGTTGATTCTCTGAAGTCCGGGTCCAAGTTCGGCCATGAATTTGTCAAACCCTGCAGGCAGGACGTTTGCTGTCTTGTATCCTTCTTTCCTGAATGCAGGCACCGCAGTAGCAGTTACAAATATCCTCACTGGAAGCCCGAGATTTGCGGCTGTCTGTGTCAGTACACCCATGTTTATCAGCTTATCAACAGTTCCTGTGGACATCACCATATTCAAACTCTCTCCAGCCATTTTACAACACCACCTTTCTTTATCTGCCGGTTATATACCGGATCATCCTTCCATAGCTTTCCGATCCCGGTTTGCCCGGGGCATGATGCTTCTTGCATTTTCTGTGAACGTGGATGTTGCTGCTCAATGTGCCCTACATTGAGTCGTTGAGATCAGGTAGATCTGACCCGGATGGAATTCTGTCGGTCCATGTGGCGATCGTGATTCAAACCTGGATCAATTTTTTATTACCAGCGGATACTAAAGGGAGTTCCCTAACCAATTAGGATGTTAATTATTTTAAACACAATAAGTTTAAATATTAAGAATGAAAAATTTCACTCGGCATTCATAACCGACAGCCTCCCTGACTTCATTAGCAACATATTTCTTTCTCAGTGCATTTTCAGGGGTTATGATATCCAGAGCACCGTAATGCGAGGATATCAACAACAATGAAGTGAGATACAGTACCAACCCTGGGATTAAGCTCTGCGGGTCTCGGGATTGCCTGAAAATATGCGGACGCAAACAACTTTGTTCATCTGGAATGCGTAACCGGACGTGAAACCCACCTTCCATCTTTGAATCCAGGGATATGGAAAGACTACATACCGCCTTATAAACTGCCGGCTTGTAATTTTGTATTAACGCCCGAGCCGGGATTCGAACCCGAATCTGAGGCTCCGCAGGCCTCCAGGATATCCAAATTACCCCACTCGGGCAGTTCCGCATTGTACCCGCGCTTCAGCATAACGCATATTTCATGCCTTAACAGGTCACAAAGCTGTCTCTGATTGTTCCTCTGCTATTATTATTTACGCGTCATGCTTACTGCAAAAAGTTAAATGGAAGGAATCGTAGATTGGTGATAACCATAAACTGTGGCTTACCTGGAGTAAGGTTTTGAAATGGACCTGCAATATATACCGGCCTTTACTGTTAGCAGGAAATGACTCTATGGACGTTTCACAGATTATTAGCCTGCCTTCATAAACTGTTCAGCCGTTTCATGGTATCTTCTGTTACCTTAATATCAAGTGCTTCAACATTTGATTCGAGATGTTTTACACTTGTGGCTCCCATAATGGGAACTATCCTGATCCCCAGATATCTTTGCATTTCCAGTATCCAGGCAATTGCCAGCTGTGCGGGTTCAACATCCATCTCTTTCGCCACCTGCACAAAAAGCTCGACCTTATTCCTGGTTTCTGAGATCCTGTCTTTAAAACCATCTGTATAACTTCCTCTGGTTCCTGCAGGGATTCCGTTCATGTACTTCCCTGTCAGAATTCCCTCTGCAAGTGGCACATAGGCAAGAAGCGTAAGTTTATTTTTCGACGCAATCCCGGCTTTAAATGCTTCAAATGACCTGTCGAGAAAGTTATATGGTTCCTGCACTGATACAAATTTCTCCCAGCCTCTCATTCCTGAGATATTCAGCATTCTTTCCATGACATCAGGAGGATGGTTGCTTACGCCGATATAATTTGACTTTCCCTGGTGTACAATATCATTCAGAATATCCATGGTTTCTTCCGGATCCGTCTTTTTGTCCTGCCAGTGTATCTGATAAAGATCCACATGGTCTGTTTTTAGTCGTTTAAGGCTCTCTTTGATCTGCCAGGCTACGTGTTTCCTGGATAATCCACCACCATTGGGGAACCTTGCAACCTCTGCACGTACCTTTGTAGCTATAACGATTGATTCTCTTTCAATACCGGAAATGAAATTGCCAAGAATTACTTCAGCATTTCCGGAATGCTCGGGATGCAGGTGAGTTTCACTTATGGTTCCATGGTAGGTGTTTGCAGTGTCAAAGAAATTTATACCCAGGTCCATTGCCTTGCTAAAGATCTTATTGGTAGTTTCAACATCAACATCAAGCACTCCATCCCTGTCCATAGTAATATCGGGTGGAAGGTGCCATGTGCCAAGTGCCAGCTGAGAAACTTCCATTCCACCTACCTGTGTGTATCGCATGAATCAATATCTCCTCCTGAAACATAAATTTTCAGAAAGCCAGTCGCATGAATGCAGGAGACTGCAACCGTGAAATTATGTCCAGAAAATACCCTTTACTGTGTTTACAGAAGTTCAGAAATGTGTCGAATTACGGTATCAGGCCAAAACTGGCGTTTATATACATGCACGCCATAATTCCACTCCCGTCCATTATTGCTTTTTCCAGCAAGATTTCACTTTCTACTCTTCCAGATTAATATATTCTGCAGCCATTTTGCCGCCAGAGGGAACAGGGCTACTCCCACAAAATACATTATATATATCTGCTAGGGGCGACTTTCAGATAAAAAGTATTTACAACAAGAACGCAATATTAAGGTGAAATGGCAGGAAATGGAAAAAGCAACCTGGCACTGAAAATTGTAGGCTTGATACTTGTAATGGCTGTTATTCTTTTTCTTATTTATCTGGTCACCACAGAGTTTCATATCTTACCGCTCAGGTTTACGGTGTATGTCAATGCCATATTTATTGGCATTATTGTATATGTAATCATTAGAATAATCCTTGGATTTCTCAGCCGATATCTCAGAAGGTTTATGGATGCCAGGAAAGTCCATCCCATAATGTTCCTGATCTCAATGCTCTCCTATTTTATTCTCGGTATAGTCATTCTCTCATCTCTTGGTATAGACGTATCCTCCCTAATACTTGGAGGATCTCTTATTTCCGTAGTACTGGGGCTTGCAGCAAGCACAGTCCTTGCAAACCAGTTTGCCGGGATTCTTTTTGTTGTGGTAAGACCATTCAATATTGGCGATCTTGTGACAATGAACATGTGGCAATATGGCGGGACTTTCCCGACACTATTTCCCAAGTACTTTTCTGTGGACAGAATTGAAGCAACTGCTTATACAGGAAAGGTGGTGGATATAACTATAAATTACACAATACTTGATCTTGCCAGTGGTGACCGCGTAAAAATTCCCAATGGAATACTTGTGCAGGGTGCCATCATTATACGGAAACCTGGTGTAATGGTTAAGGCAAGATACGAGGTTCCAAAGTTCATAGAATTCGAAAAAATCGAGCCGCTTATAAGGAAAGAGATAGAGACCATAGAGGATTGCACTGGAGATATCTCTATTACTGTAGATGAAACGACACTGAATACCTATATCCTTATGGCTGTTGCAAAGTTCAATGTTCTTGATGCAGATCCTAAAAGGGGCGAAATGTTTCTCAGAATAATGAAGCTCGTAGAGCCATTGAAATCCATGAACTGAAGAATCACATTATTGTATTCAAGCGGCACATTCCGATGGGAAGCACCACAATTTCACTCCTGCCCTCAGTTGTTCTTTCCACCATATATGTTCCCTGATCGACGCCCTTCAGTATGCCATCGAATCTGAGCCGTGGAGAAAGATTCTCCTGACCCTGGTTAAGTATCATCACCTCAATCCTTCTGCCTATGAGATCGTTAAGCATCATTAACTGTCATCCAGCTCTGGCTTTAATATTTTATCCGCATGTTGATCAACAGTGATCATGTTTTCCTGTTCTTTATTCCCCAGTAGCATCCGTCAATAATGCCGTTGATTTTGTCAACCACCTGATTCAGTTCTTCAACTTTGCCGAATTTTGTTACGGCCAGAATAGTATTGCTGATACCATTTTTTGATCCCAGAAACAGGCTTGCAGAGAACATGTTGTCTTCAGAAATACCTGAATTTAATTTTTCCCCGGCACATTTCAGTATATCACCGGCTGGAACATCAGCCTGCACTGTTATGTTGAATGAGTATTTCAGACCACTACCTTCACGCAATGGTACGAACGTTGAACTGCCAAGGAGAGCAGTATTGGGAAGAAGATATATCTGCCCTGACTGCGTCCTCATTCTGGTGTAAAGGGTTTTAACGTCTTCAACTGTGCCTGTTATCATCTGTCCAAAAAGCCACGAGTATATGGAGACAGGTTCTCCTGGTGTGAGCAGCCCTCCGCCGCTTACCATCAATCCTGAAAAAAGGTTTGAAACAACTGACTGAAGAGCAAATCCTATGACCACCCCACCAATTGCACCACCCACCAGAGCGCCTTCCACATTGACTCCTATAAAAGACAGGAACCAGAAAATGGCAACTGCATAGATGATGACACGCAGAATGATAAAAATTCCCATGAAATTGCGCTTTCCGGCGTTTCTTTCGGAGAGGGTTTCTATGATGTGCCTTACAATCCTGACAAGAATGATGGAAATTCCTATGGCAATTATTCCTCCAATTGCATCCTTGATATAAGTATCGTAAGCCTTCAGGGCCGGATAATAATGTGAAGCAAGCAGCAGTGCAAATTCCAGAATGTATACTACAGCAATTGCAACTATGATGGCAATTATCATCTGTATAATTTCTCGTCTCAAGGATCGAACCATTGCACTGTACAATCCGAGAACAAATATAATATTATAGCTGAACCGCTCCTTTGGCCGGCATCAGGAAAGAATAGGCAAATTCTGCAAGAATTACCAGGAGCACTGAAATTCCTCCGAAAAGAACTATCACTGAAAGGCTTTCAAGGTAATGAAAATAGGTTGTGGAAATCATGTAGGTTGCTGTGGAGTATACACCAGCAGGGAACACTATGGCGAACTTTGAAGTAATAAAGCTATGATCCCTGTTTCCGGTAATATACGCGATTATTGCAGGAATGTACCAGGCTGTAGAATAGATCCAGAAGACTAATGGTATTAGAAGAATAAGTGTTTTAGAAACAGGATTCATACCACTTCCCAGAGATTGCACTGCCTGAAAGAGAAATATTGAGCACAGTGCAGGGTATCCCATATTTATGAAAATACCGCCGTCCGTCATAACGTTAGTAAGCCCATCGAAAGCATATGTTTTGAATAAACCTGCCTGAAACCTGAAAAATACTAACATTGCAAAAACTGCGGTCGCAACTCCGATATAAACCGTGAAGTATGAATAGAAAGAGCCCTCAGGAAATGAATGAAGAAGAGTGATTGAAAACGCAAGAAGAGCTATGGGGTAATTGGTGAGCCCGGAATCAACCTTTCCGACGGAATTTCTGATCTTTCCCAACACTGCTGGCCTGATGATTGAAATAAGTATGACAAGGAGTGCAAAATCTTCAACAATGTTAAAAGAGAGGCTTTCTGCATTACCCATAGCCAGCCTCGTAAGCATTACACTGAGGCCGGAGGACATTGTGAATGCCCCATATCTGCATTCATATGTTCTACATATTCCTCTGATAGTTCGGTTAGCAGTTTTTGCCAGAATCACAAATGCCCCGAAGATAAAAGCTATTGCCGCAGAATATAACAGAATGTCTGAAAGGATGGTAAATCCATTTAACAGTGAAGAAGTGGAAAGTATTCCAAGCGACATCACCAGACCAAAAAACGCGGGCTGAAATTTAGCCCCTTCATTTCCCTTCAATACTGTCATACTGAAATTTATCATATCATTTCAAGGTTTTCAGCATAGAAAAGAAAATAAAGTAAATCAGAATATTTTGGCATGAGTTTCAGCGTTCCAAAAATCAGCATGGTGGATTTGATGAGGCTGATTGAGGAGCATAAGGTTACAGTTATCAATGTTCTTGGAAGGGAAGCCTACGAAAATCTCAGAATTGCAGGAAGTGTATGGATTCC
>JAVYSG010000043.1:0-10860 GCA_038729325.1 Thermoplasmataceae archaeon
TCACTTTCCATGCTGGTTAATACAGGGAGGATAAACACGGTTGACGAAAGCCAGAACAGCGTCATAGAAGCGCTGAAGATATTCTCTAAAACGCAGGGAATTGTTGCAGCTCCTGAATCGGGCCACGCAATTGCCACCGCCATTGATTACATAAGGAAACACCATGAGGAGAAAAAGACCATTGTTGTGAATGTGAGCGGGCATGGCCTGCTTGACATGTCTATTTTCAGGGATGAACAATGAGAAACCCCACAACCATACTGTATTTCACATCCTCATTTCCGGATCACATGACGCTCAAGGTTTTTCTTGAGAATGTTGACCCGGAAGTTGTAAAATATGTTGAAATAGGTTTCCCTTCATCTGATCCGCGATATGATGGTCCGGAGATAAGAAAGACGCACGAAATTGCAGAAAAGAATTTTCAAAGCAGCTATCTTGGGCAGTATGCCGGGATACTTGGAAAGAAAGGGGTAAAAACGTATCTCCTTACCTATTACCGCGATCTTGCCAGGCAATCATCCGATTTTATTTCACATCTCAGGGATTATGGCTTCTCAGGTATGATAGTCCCTGACCTGCTGGTTGACTATAATTCCATCGCAGAAGATGTCATAAGCGGCATTCAGGGAAGCCTGGATTTCATTCCGTTCTTCAATCCCGCCACACCTGATGGTGTGATAGAGAAGATCAGCAGACTTACTGAATCATGGATTTACTATGGCCTCCAACCAGCCACAGGCATACATATCCCCTATGACCTGGAGGAAGTTTCCAGGCGAATACTGGATCTGCTGCCCGGAAGAGAAGTGAATTTCGGTTTCGGGGTCAGGACAATGGACCAGATGGGCAGAATAATGGCTCTTGGCTCCAAGGGGGTGGCCATAGGAACTCTGCTTGTTCCCATGATAAGGGAAAACCACCTTTCAGATTTTATGGAGCTTCAAAAACAGATCAGGGAGGTGCAGGTTCATGTTAGGGAGTGAGCAGGATATGAAGCATGAAATTTCAGAATCGGCATATACCAGAATGAAAGCACTTCTAGCTGGATCATCGGATGAAGAGAAAACAAAATTTCTTCTGGATGAAATGCCTGAATTCATTGATGGTTACAGGATTTCCGGTTATTCGCGTGCAGTAAAAGAAAGGTCTGCGCTTCCGCGTATACCGGGTGCCATTGACATCGTTGGCACAGGTGGTGACGGGAAGAATACAATAAACGTCAGCACTGCAGCTTCTGTGGTTGTTTCGGCAATGGGGCATACAGTCGTGAAACATGGAAACTTTGGATCTTCAAACCATAAGGGAAGCGCCGATTTCATGAGATATCTTGGCTATAATTTCAGTTTCGATGGAGATGGGCTTAAAGACAGAATCGGATCGCTTAACTTTGCCTTTCTGCTCGCCCCGTTACACAATGACAGCTTTGCAAAATTCGCCGCCCCCAGGAAAGCGGTTGCCCATAAGACGGTGTTCAATTATCTCGGCCCAATTACCAATCCGGCTGACCCGGAAACAGTGGTTCTTGGGGCAGCTGACTCCAATATCCAGAGGATATATGCAGAATTCATTCAGGCAGAAGGTAAGGCAGGTTATTCACTCCACGCGTCTGACGGAATGGATGAGGTATCGCCATTTTCTGAAACTGTGCTTCTGCAGGTACATTCCGGTAAGATCAGAAAGATTAAACTTAATCCTGAAAAACTGCTGAGTACAATACCCGATGAAACAAGCATTGTATCGGCTGTTCCTGAGAGATCTTTCACAATGACCCTTGAGGGACTATCAGGAAAATCCAAAATGGCAGCAGAATTTATTGCCCTGAATGCAGCACCAGCTCTGGCCGCATCATGCAGTGGTCTGTCCCTTGAGGAGGCTTATGGAGAAGCCCTCAATTGCATTCTTTCTGGCGCAGCATATAAACATCTTAGGAGGATTGTGGAATTTGCACGATAGTACGCCTTTCATCAAAATATGTGGAATAACCAATACGGATGATGGCATGGCCGCCCTAGAAATGGGGGCAGCCATCCTGGGAGTGGTGCTCTCTGACATATCCCCAAGAATTGGGACCATGGATTTAGTGCAGAAACTGAAGGATACTGGAGCCGTTGTTGCCACAGTGCACACAGACATGAATAGCGCTATCTTGAATAATGGAGAGCAGGATTATGTCCAGCTTCATTTTGATCACACCTGCCAGGATATCACATCCTTCAAGAAACTGACAGGAAAGAGGGTAATATCAGTTCTGAAGTCAAGAGATATACGCGCTGCAATTAGAACAGGCATTGAACGCATAAAGTGCGGTGCTGATCTGGTACTTATCGATACCGGCGTTCCAGTTGTCGATCTTATAAAGGGAGATAACTCTATGGAATTTAATCATAAAATTGGTCTGGCAGGGAAAATCTCTCCGGAAAATGCAAGGGCCGTGATGGATGTACGTCCAGGATTTCTGGATGTTAGCAGTTCCATTGAATCTTATCCGGGGAAAAAAGATCTGGCGCTTATGAAAAAATTGATGGAGGTGGTGAGCAGCGAGAGACGGCGCTTATACCAGAATTCCTGATCTGTTATCGAATAATGCAGATTTTGCCTATATGTGCAGATTCAATGATAAGGACAGGCTGAACGGTGAGGAGATGCTGATTACAACTGAATCTGCACCATTTTCCGGCAAGGCTGACAGCGGCAGAACATTCGCAAAGATGGTGGAAAACCTGAAGGGAGACGACAGATCAAATTCAATCAGTATGTCCCCTGTCATTATTTCCTATGATATGGTGGAAGAAGTATTTGGAATAAGGCTGAAGAACTCCTCAGAATGGCCACATTTTTCATATATCACTCCTGATTCAGTGGTTACCGGCAGCGTGAAGAGACCTGCTGGTACGCTGGCCGTAGGCGGCACCACCCCTCAGCTCGCAGACAGGGATAAGCGGATTTTAAGAGAATCCATTGGGGACGTTCGAGATCGAATAAGGGAAGGGGAGCTTCTTCAGGCGGTAATTTCCCATCAGTTTCCAATTTCCCATTCCGTCGACAGTTTTGGTCTTATGAAGCATCTGCTAGCCAGTGACAGGTCCAGATATGTCTATTATTATAAATTCGGGGAAATGGAGGTTGTGGGTAGCTCTCCTGAAAACGTTTACCGGCAGGATGGATCACATGCGCTTATACATCCCATAGCAGGAACCAGGCAGAGAAAACTGCAGGAAACAGATTCCAAGGGAAGGATAACAGAGTTGCTGACAGATACCAAGGAACTCTGCGAACACAGGATGCTTGTGGATCTTGCACGAAACGATCTGGCCAGGATCAGTGAGCCTGGAACCGTTGAAGTTACGGGAGATATGATTCCTGAAGAATTTTCCTCGGTAATACATCTTGTGAGCACAGTAGAATCAAGACTCATAAACACCGTATCACCCATTGATGTTCTGCTCAGCATATTTCCTGCTGGCACTGTGAGCGGAGCACCAAAACGGAGAGCAATAGAGATCATAGACAGTCACGAGGTAAATCCCAGAGGAGGCTATGCGGGAGCCATCGGCCTGATGGGACCATACGGTGCGGATTTAGCGCTTGGTATCCGGACCCTATTCAGGACACACGCCGTAACTTACACACAGGCGGGTGCAGGCATCGTAAAGGATTCCGTCCCTGAGAGGGAAGTTGAAGAGATTATTGCCAAGGCGGGCACGATTCTATCAGGGGTGCAGTTATGAAGGTGATGGTTATTGACAACCATGATTCATTCGTCTACAATATCGTTGATATGATCCGGAGAAATGGTGCGGAAGCCGAAGTGTTTGAAAATGACGACCTTCCTGATCCGGCATATGCCAATAAATTCCACTTTCTGGTTATTTCTCCTGGTCCGGGAAATCCGCTTAACCCTGAGGATCGCGGCAGCACCCTTGATTTCATATCCAGAACAGAATTCAAAAGAATTCTTGGAATATGTTTCGGGCATCAACTGCTAGGGTTTCACCTGGGAAGTGGAATTTACCGGACCGATAGACTTTACCACGGTGAGGTGGATACCATATCAAACCTTGGGGGAGGCATCCTGAGAGGGATATCCGGAGACTTCCATGCGGTGAGATATCATTCGCTGGCCATTACACCGTCCAAAAACATAACCGTTGATGCTGTTTCCGGTACAGATGGGACAATAATGGCATTTCACTCAAAGGACGAAAGAATATTCGGGATACAGTTCCACCCGGAAAGTCATTATTCTGAATTTGGTGAAAACATAATCAGGGAGTTTCTTTTCCCATGAATACCGTTGAAACTATCTATCTGCACAATCCTGAAAGACCGCATTTTCCTTATTCCAGAACGAGGGATACCATAAGCATGATAAAAGAGCTTCATCGTCAAAAGGCTTCTGGAAAGCCAGGCATAATAAAGGAGTTCAAGAGGAAGTCTCCGTCTGGTTTCTCCAACGAAAGATATCCTTCTGTGCATGAATATTTCAGGAACAAGATTGATGCCAGAACAGCAGGGATCAGTATACTCACTGAACCTGAATACTTTAATGGTTCCTATGAGGATGTTAAGATCTCCCAGGACTTCAACCTGCCAATCCTCGATAAGGATTTCATATCAACTCCTGCAATGGTGGAGAATGCTTACAACGCGGGAAGTGATACGATTCTCCTCATAATGGATTTTCTGCCCATGAATGCCGTGCATGAGCTGGCAGACAGGGCACGTGAATTTAAAATGGAAGTGCTGCTTGAATTTCACGATCTCCGCTTTCTGCCTGAAATAGTGCCGAGGGACGGCCTCATATACGGATACAACAGGCGTAACCTGAGAACCCTGAAGATGGAACCACAGGATGAAACTGTGAAGGAATATTTAATGGATCACGGTGTCGACGTAATCCTTGAAAGTGGCCTCAATTCTTCACACATTGACGATGCCAGGCTCTGGGGATTTGCAGGTTTCCTCATTGGAACTTCAGTCCTGGAGAATAATATATGATAAAATACTCTGTCTCAAGATGCAGATCTGGCAATTGTACGGTTAAATAGTCCAAGTTTATTCTCAATAATGGCAGGAACGAAAATTGTGGCAACCATAGGTCCTTCCAGCTTCAAGGCCGATGTTCTGGAAAAAATGTACCATTATGGCCTTTCTTGTATAAGAATAAATACCGCACACATTGAAGCGGGATACATTGCAAAGGTAAAGGAAACTATCGAATCATTGAATCGGAAGACAGGTATGCATATTGGTGTAATGGTAGACCTTAAGGGTCCGGAACTCCGTACTGGCACATTTCCAGACGGACACATGGCAGTGAAGGCGGGGCAGAAACTGAAGCTTTCCCTTGGCGGATCTGCAGGTGACATAACCCTGAGCCACCCGGAAATTGCAAAGACCCTTGAACTTAAGGAGACCCTTCTGCTGAGCGATGGCAGGGTCAGGATGAGAGTGATCTCAAAGGATTCTTCGACCATTCTGCTGGAATCCCTTGATAGTGGGGACCTTAGGGACAGGAGCAGGGTCAATATTCCAGGTAAATTCCTTCCTCTCGGCACACTGACTGATCGTGATAGGCAGTTCCTGGAAGAAGGCGTCAGTGCCGGCGTGGAGTTTTTTGCACAATCCTTCGTCCAGCGGAAAGAAGACGTGATGGCTCTGCAGAAAGAAATTTCTGAAAGAGGAGGAGACCAGCTAATCGTATCCAAGATTGAGACAAAGAGTGGATATGTGAATATCAGGGAAATATCACGGGTATCAGACTTTGTGATGGTTGCCAGAGGAGACCTTGGCGTTGAACTTCCGCTGAAGGAAGTTGCAATGGCCCAGAAGCACATCATAGAGGAATCCCATAAACATGGGGTGCCTGCCATAGTGGCAACGCAGATGCTGGAATCAATGGTTACTTCAAGCAGCCCAACAAGAGCTGAAGTTTCGGATGTGACAAACGCAATTCTCGACAATACTGATGCGGTTATGCTCTCTGAGGAAAGTGCAGTTGGGGCATATCCCGATATGGCGGTTAAATACCTTAATGAAATAGCGGAATTTGTTGAATCAAAGAGCTCCAATTATACCGAACCCCGTGAGTTTCTGGGAAACCATGTAGCTTATTCCATAGCACGTGCCTCCAAAATTGTTGCCTCCGAAATTGAAGCAGGTGCAATCGTAACATTCTCCAAAACTGGAATTACACCCAAGATGATATCTGCAGTAAGACCTGGAATTCCGATTATCTCCGCAGTTCCTGTTCGCAGTCTTGCAAACAAGTTATGTCTTTATTCCGGTGTTGTTCCGCTGCTCATTGAGAACTCAAGCAATGATCTTTCTGACTTTGAAAATATAATGTCAGCTGTTGAGAAGAAAACCGGGCTGAAGAAAGGGGAACGAGTTGTTGTAACCTCCGGTGCACCCTACTTCCTGTTCGGAGGAACGAATGACGTCAGAGTGGCTACGATTGGCAAATTCATGGGAAGAGGCTATCCGTCAGGAAAGAATTTTAAGGGAACAATAACATCAAAGCTTAGCAAACCCGGAGACATTTACGTTACAAATAACCTGAAAGGCATCAGAATTTCCGATCTTGCAGAATACACCGGAATCATATTCCTTGAAAGTATCAGCCATGCAAGCGTGGAAGAACTCTCGGAAACAGGAATACCGTTCATACATAACACTAAGCTACTGAAAGAGCTTGATGATGGCATAAATGTTTATGTGGACGGCTCAACAGGCGTTATCACATCCTGAGACAAACCTTCCGTTCGATATTTATAAATACATTTTTCTACTCTCCGCCACATTACCAACATTTGGTGAGAATTAATGAACGACGGGGATTTTATCAGAATCAACTTCGAGATGTACGTTGGCGAAGACAAGAAATTGGTATCAACAAACAGCGAACAGTTGGCCAGAGACAACGGCATATTCGATGAGAATACAAAGTACAAGGAAACAGTGCTAATTGTGGGATCAGACGTACTCTTCAAGGAAGTTAACGAATCCCTGAAGCAGGCAGAGACCGGAAAGGAATATGAGGTTTCCATAAAGGCTGAGGATGCCTACGGTCTCAGGGACCCAAAGAACATAAAGGTTCACACGGTGAGAGAATTCCAGCGGCAGAAGATTGATCCTGTGCCTGGCCAGGAAGTGTCAATAGGCGGCAGGCGGGGAAAGGTCATCTCTGTCACACCAGGAAGAGTTCTTGTGGACTACAATCACCAGTGGGCAGGAAAACCTGTCCTCTACAAGTACACTGTGCTTGGGGTTGTGGATCAGGTGCCGGATAAGGTCAGGGCACTCATAGATTACAACTACAATGTGGATTCAGGAGAATTCAGCGTAGCGGAGAACGGAGACGTTATTTCCATAACAGTGCCTGAAAAGACCAAATTCGACGTTGCTTGGCTTGAAGCGAAATTCAGGCTCGTTTCAGATATAAGAAAATACATCCCGGGAAAGGACACTGAGATAGAGGAGATTTACAAGAGGGAAGAGACCCCTAAGCCTGAGGAAAAACCGGCTGAAACTGCTGAGGCTGCTTCTGAAGAGAAAACGCAGGAAGAGGCCAAGGTTGAGCAGAAGAATCCAGAGTAAATCCGAACTTAAGGAAAAGAAAGAAAATTTTCTCCAAAACTTTTCCACAGTACTTCAGCAGATTTCAAAGACGGTCTGCGTTGTGCTGGTGGAACCAGAAATTCAGGGTAATATAGGAGCTGTTGCCAGACTCCTCAGGAATGCAGGTCTGCATGACCTCCGCATAGTCAATGGCCCTGAAATCGGCGATGAGGCTCTTGCAAGATCAATGGGCGGGAAAGAGATACTTATTTCCGCCGGCAAATTTAACACCTTCAGCGAATCCGTTGCGGACTGCACTGTTGTGGCCGCAACATCCAGTGAACAGACACTCAGCGACAGAAAGTTCAGGAGACTTCCTGTTACTCCCTGGGAATTCTGGGAAACCCATCCGCCCGGGAATGAAAAGATCGCGCTTGTATTTGGCAGAGAAGCTGACGGCCTGAGAAACACTGAGATTGAGATCTGCAATGCATTCATCCATATTCCAGGTAACCCCGAATATCCAGTATACAATCTATCACATGCTGTATCGATTGTGCTTTATGAGATGCTCAGACATTTGCCCGAATCAAACCCCGACATACCAGATCCAGCCACCGGTGACGAAATGGAACTGATCAATCAGAAGATACAGGAGATTATGGAAAAATACGGATATCCGGATTACAAGATGCAGAACAGCCTGATCATGATAAGGAGGATACTTGCCCGATCAGCCATTACTGAATCGGAATTCTATAAATTGATGGGAATTCTAAGATTCGTGCTGGCACCATGGGAGGAAGAAAATGAAAAAGAGAGATAAAATCCCTGACAGAAACTTGAGAAAACTTTTATTATGGATTCACAATGCGGAGAGAGTATCGGTAGAATACCATGTCAATTAAATCTAACAACAAGGAAAGTACTGTACTGAAGGAAACTGTGGACGAACTCCTGAAAGTTTCAAGAGAGAACAGTTCAGCGTTCTGGAGAGACGTAGCAAAGAGAATCAATTCCAGGCGAAGATCATATGCAAGCGTTAACGTTGGAAAGATTGATAAGCTGGCCCGTGACGGAGATATAATAGTTGTTCCGGGTTCGCTTCTCGGTTCCGGATATTTCGAAAGAAAGGTAACCATCGCAGCTCTGAGGGCTTCGAGAGGTGCGATCCAGAAACTGAGTGAATCTGGTGCGGAATTCAAAAGTCTTGTTGATGTTGCCCATGAAAACCCGAAGGGGACAGGCATCAGGATTGTGGGGTGATAAGGCTGAAGATTATAGATGGAACTAACCTTGTCTACGGCAGGCTATCCGCTCATGTGGCCAAGGAATTGCTCAGGGGAGAAGAAGTTGTCATTGTGAATGCCAAGGATGTTGCCGTAACCGGATCAGAAGAATTTGTACTGAAGAAATTCAGGGAAAGACTTGATATTGGAAGTGTGAGGAAGGGACCTTATTATCCAAGGACATCAAATCAGATACTGAGGAGATCTATCGGGGACATGCTCCCCAAGAAAAGGACCACTGGGAAGGATGCACTTTCAAGATGCCTTGTGTTCAGCAGTGTTCCAAAGGAATATGCCGGCAAGGATATGGAAACAGTGGAGAAAGTCAAGAATTCAAAAGTCAGCGGTTTTGTTACCCTTGGCAAGGTAGCAGAAAGACTCGGAGGCAAGTATTAAAATGAAGGGACAGAACGTTGTAATAACCTCAGGCAAGAGGAAAACTGCCATTGCCCGCGCCGTTACCAGGAAAGGGAACGGACAGGTGACTATTAATGGATACCCTGTAGAATTTCACCCTGTTCAGATTCTCAGGCAGAAGATAGAGGAACCTCTCTTAATAATAGGAGAGAGGGCAAATGAAGTGAATATTGATGTGAAGGTCTCTGGTGGAGGAATGACGGGCCAGGCAGATGCTTCAAGAACTGCAATTGCCAAGGGTATAGTGAAATTCCTCAAGGATGACAAGATTGAGGAGATGTTCAGGCAATACGACAGAACACTTCTTGTAAATGACATAAGAAGAAAGATGCCAAAGAAACCCGCAGGACGCGGCGCCAGGGCAAAGACTCAGAAATCATACAGGTGATTATACAGTGATTATACCTGTAAGATGTTTCAGCTGCGGAAGGGTAATAGCATCAGATTATGTCAGGTTTAGCGAAAAGATGACTGAAATCAGAGCTTCTGGAAGGGAACCCACCCCAGAGGAGATCGCGTCTACAATGGATGATCTCCACCTTCACAGATACTGTTGCAGAAGGATGATTCTGTCGCACACTGACCTCATCGATGAAATCCTTCCATTCTCGTAAGGGGCCGTGGGGTAGCTTGGTATCCTACCAGCTTGGGGTGTTGGTAACTTGAGTTCAAATCTCAACGGCCCCACTTAGAAATGTAAGCGAATCCTAATCCGCAAAGATAACTAGAAGATATTCCAAGGAACAACTTGATTCTAAACCGATTACCGTTCACGCTAGCACCATACTTCATTTCGCTCATAGAAAGGGAAGGGACAGTTGCCCCGAGTTGAGAAAGGCTGAGAATATGGTGACTGGCTCCATCACACAGGTGGATTCATCTTTGGGGAGGGTGGAGAAGGAACTGAACTGGTCTTTCTAGTATCCATTCACGATTTTGTAGTAAATCAGGCCAGAAGGTTCCTTGATGAGGAAATCAAGACAAATGAAAATGTATTCAGTGAAGCAACGGATTCGCATTTGTTCCCTACCTCGATTATCAAAAGACGGTCTTCCTGAAGATGTGATAGAAGATATGAAAGAGCCCTATTCAAGATTACTAAAATTCCTTGAAACAGAGAGGAAAGGAATGTGGGAAGAGGAGATGAACGATCAGAAAAACGATTTCAAAAGAATGACGTTGATCCTGGCTGAATACAATAATGAGGAAATAGACAAGGAGAAGATGTTAGAGCTCTCAAGCGAGATCTGGCGAAGAGAATAGACCAGATTACAGCTAAATCACTAAACGGCGACTGTTCTCAAATGGTAGTCTCTATGAGTGCGATGAGGTAGTAGATAAAGCAGGGATTGGAAATTTATCAGTCAATAAATTCAGGGGAAGTTGTAGTGAGAATACCCGGGTGAACATACAACTAAGGTCTATTTGCTTGAAATCAGTTCCAACTGACCGATGTCAAGGCACTTTTTTAGGCCCCCCATGAATAAAGTGATGTAAAAAAAGCTAAAAGGTTTGAACCTGCATAGCCATTATCTATATATTTGAACACAAAATAAAATTAAATATAATAAAAATTAATGGCTGTGCCCGT
>JAVYSG010000044.1:0-10850 GCA_038729325.1 Thermoplasmataceae archaeon
CTGTGAAATTATCCTTGAGGTCTGAAAGAATATCTGTAGGAAGTTGATGAAACATAAAGGATGAACCTAATTCCTTCACGGAAGTCTGTTCGCATCTCTTCATCATGCGTTTTGTCTTTGATTCAATACACTATCATTCAATAGGGCCTCTGGTGTTGTGCATCTCGGGAACTTATCTGTCCTGAGGCGGGATCTTTTCCTGGTTCTGTTCCAATGGCGTGACAACATGTACAGATAATATCTGTCCTGACGCTTTGCCATAAGTGTGCCCTTTGTATGGAATTTAATGTACCAGCTGGTTACTTCGCCATTCCTATGTGGTTATCCATATTATGCATATATATAATACCGGAGAAAAGATCATTTTTGCAGAAACCTGTAAAATCAAGGATTTACAATAATATATTGTGCAAAAATGCCAGAGTTAGAGATTGAACAAGTTCCAATTGGTTAATTATTTCAGACTGTCCCACAACATCTTTTCTGTTCTTTATTGTAAAAACACTGGAATTTATCTGGAATGCTCCAGTTTTCCGTGCTCCTCAATCTTCCACTTGCAGTATTCATAAAGAGCATCGTACAGGGGAAACTGAATCTTCATGTTCTCGTGGTCATCCTTCGCTATCCTTCTAAATCCAAGAGCAGCAGCTTCCAGACCGGCTCCTTCCGGAACGGCATCGGGAGGTTCTGCGTCAGCGGATCTCACGATCCTTGCCAGTTCAAGCAAAGCTGGATCCTTCAGGTTATATTTCCTGATCACTGCGTCAAAACTGACGTATTCGTAACCATTTTCCTTGTAATGCGTAATTTCGGCTCCCGGACTGTCAAATGCAGTTGCTCCGTTAGCTCTGGCAAATTACAGAACCTGTTCCTTCGGCACAAAAAAGAATTCTGCCTTTTTATCAACGAATCTACTTATGATCCATGGGCAAGCAATCCTATCAACTTTGGCATTTTCACGAGTCACCCATTTCATATATAAACAATCATTGTACAATATTAAATAATTTGGTTTCTACAACATAATAGGCTCATACCAGTAAGGATATCAAGTCTTCTTCATGATACTGTGGTAATAACACAAGTTCTGTGTAATTCCATGGCCTTAGAAGCCGAGTGCCAGAAGGCCAGGTTATTTCAAGTTGATAATCCACCCCGGCTACCACCACATTAATAGGGAGTTATCCTATTGAAATGCCATGCTCAAACCGGGTATCTATGAGCTGGTAATCAACCAGTTGATTAACGATGAAATAAAATCACCTGGCACAACAAACATAACAAAAGCAAAAATTGATGGAGAAGAAGCCGCTGGAATGCTGGCATCATATCTGGCAGAAACCATTGAAAAATATCTTGAACTCCTGAGGGAAAAGGGAGCCAGCATCAGTGAGCTGATTTCCGTGCTGAACAGATCACTTGAATCGCTTAACTACCGGAAAATAGGGCTGGAGATGGATCCATTCTTCATCCATGATCCGGGGGAAAAGCTGCTGTCAGTATCTAATGGGGTCAGAGGGGCTGATCTGGCATCTGAAGGTCATACACTCATCAGGCCAGAATCATCCATTTCAAAAAGTTCCCTTTTTACCGGATCTCTTGGTGAGCCCAGCCTCTATTCAGAACTGAAGAGGGAGATACAAAGCTGCGATTCCGTTGATATGCTGGTATCCTTTATCAAATGGAGCGGACTGCGCCTCATTATTGATGATCTCAGGAATTTTACCTCCAGGGGTGGAAAGCTGAGAGTGATAACCACCTCGTACATGGGTGCAACGGATATCAGGGCTGTGGAAGAGATCAGCACTCTTCAAAATACACAGATCAGAATTTCATACGATACTCAGAGAACCAGGCTGCATGCCAAGACCTACATATTTAACAGAGAGAATGGTTTTTCCACAGCCTATGTGGGGTCATCAAATCTTTCAAACGCAGCAGTTTCCAGCGGCCTTGAATGGAACGTAAAGGTCACAGAGAGAGATCTGGCAAACACCATGCAGAAGATCAGTGCAACCTTTGAATCTTACTGGAACTCAAATGATTTTGAACCATACCTCAAAGAAGATCGGCAAAAATTCATCAGGGCCATAGATGCGGAAAAAAACAGAGGTACCGCAAATTCTGCTCCCTTCATTTTCGAGATACATCCATACACATATCAGTCGGAAATTCTTGAGAAGCTGGACGCAGAGCGGCTGATTCACAACAACTACAGGAATCTGGTTGTGGCTGCTACCGGCACAGGAAAAACTGTAATCTCAGCTTTTGATTACAGGAAATTCCGCAATTCGACAGAAACCGGGAGACACAGGCTGCTTTTCGTGGCCCATAGAGAGGAGATTCTCAGGCAAAGTCTGGAGTGTTACCGGGGAGTTCTGAGGGATTATAATTTCGGATACCTTATGGTTGGGAATTTCAAACCATCAAGCCTGGAACATCTTTTCGTAAGTATACAGTCATTCAACTCACAGGAACTGTTTCGTCAGACCGACCCTTATTATTATGATTACATAGTTATAGACGAATTTCACCACGCTGCCTCGGCAAGTTACCAGAAGCTCCTTGAGTATTATCATCCAAAGATACTCATGGGGCTTACGGCAACCCCTGAACGTATGGATGGCAGAAACATACTCAGTTACTTCGGAAACCACATATCTGCGGAGATCCGTCTTCCTGAAGCCATTGAGAGAAAACTGCTGAGCCCGTTTCAGTATTTCGTCATCACTGATCCAGTGAACCTGCAGCATCTTCGCTGGACAAGGGGTGGCTATGACCAATCTGAGATTGAAAAATTATATACAGACGAACATGGCTGGGGGATCAAAAGGGCAACACTCATAATCGATTCAGTTATGAAATACGTCTCAGATATCAGGACTGTCAAAGGCCTCGGATTCTGTGTTTCAAAACTTCATGCAGATTTCATGGCCAGGCAATTTAACGATGCTGGCATAACATCAAGAACCCTGACTGCAGATTCGCCTGATGATGAGAGGTTCACTGCACGGCAGGATCTTGTATCAGGAAAAATCAGGTTCATTTTTGTCGTTGACCTGTACAATGAAGGAGTGGATATCCCGGAGATAAACACCATTCTTTTCCTGCGGCCAACGGAAAGCCTTACTGTTTTTCTGCAGCAGCTGGGACGGGGGCTCAGGATTACTGAGGACAAGGAATGTTTGACTGTGCTTGATTTTGTAGGGCAGGCGAACCACAGGTATGATTTCGAATCCAGGTTCAGGGCACTCCTTGGCAGGAATAACAGAGGCATTTTAAATGAAATAAAGAACGGTTTTCCAGGGGTACCAGCAGGCTGCTACATTCAGATGGAGCGCAGGGCCACTGAATTTATACTGAAAAATATCAGAGAATCAATTGGTTCCATCTCCGGCATTTTGTCCAGAATTTCATCATTCCAGGAAAGTGCATCAATGGAGCTTTCACTTGAGAATTTCCTGAGGTTTTATCACATGGATATACGTGAAATTTACGGGAAATACAGTTTCTCCAGATTGAAGGCAAGGGCTGGCATAATTGAAGACTTCCTTGAACCTCTTGAGAATGTAATGACCAGGGCATTTTCTCGAATATGCTCAATAAATTCAAGAAAGTGGCTCGAGTTTCTGATCCACGCTCTTGATGACATAGATTCCCTGAATCTTGAGGAACTTGAACCTGAAAAATACAGAATGCTTATGATGTTCCATTTCACAATATGGCAGAAAACTCCTGAAAAGTGCGGATTTAATAACCTTAAGGAAGGGTTGTTGAAAATCAGGGAAAACAGAAACATGTATACCGATCTGATGGAATTGCTGCATTACAACCTCAACAGCATTGACTTCGTGGATGAACCTGTGGACACTGGTTTTGAGTCTCCATTGTATCTGCACTGCAGCTATACAAGGGACCAGATTCTTGTGGCGTTTGATTACCTGACCCCTGGAAATGTAAGGGAAGGAGTGAAATACTTTCCTGACAGGAAAACCGACATACTCTTCATAACACTGAACAAATCTGAAGACCACTATTCTCCATCCACAATGTACAGGGATTACTCAATAAGCGATGTGTTATTTCACTGGCAGAGTCAGAGCACAACTTCAGAGGATTCAGCGACAGGGCAGAGATATATAAACCACCGCAGGCAGGGAGGAAGGGTATTGCTCTTTGTCCGTGAAAATCGTGAAGATATGGTTGGGGCCGCCCCATACACATTCCTTGGAACTGCTGAATATCTCAGCCACACCGGAAGCAGACCAATGAATATAGTCTGGAAGCTTGACCGCCCGATTCCTGCCAGGTTTCTGGCCTGCACAAATGTCCTGGCGCCGGCCTGAACCCGACCCATGCATTGCATCAATGTTTCATTTGCGCCTTAAGTCACAGAAAAGCCGGATCTCAGAATGTTCCGGCGCCTTCAGGTTTCCCTGCAGGCATTTCAGTTCCGAACCCCCTGTCTTCACCGAAAACCTTCAGAAATATATCATACCCAAAACTGGTTGGAATAGGATCTGCCTGAAGAACCCTGAAGGTACGGGTTCCGTCTTCCAGCCTCTCCGCCCTAAGGAAAGTCGGCCTGTATGGGCTTCCAATATACGCCTCTGCAAGTTCATTGAAGTGTGTGACGAATATTATTTTTATACCTTTGGCCAGCAGGGAGTTAATGATCTGCATGGCAAGCTCTGAACCCTCCCTCACATTCGTTGAAGAGAATGATTCATTGAAAAAGAGCCTGCTTCCAGCTACAATGTGATCAACCACTGTGCTCATCCTGCTCAGTTCCTCATCAAATTTTCCCATAGCCATGCCGGTATCTTCCTCTCTCTTGAAGTGGGTGCAGATACTCTTTGCAATGTATGTAGTGAAGGATTCCGCAGCCACAAACAGGCCGCACTGCATCATGAGCTGCGCCTGAGCTATTGCCCTGAGAAGTGTAGATTTTCCTCCCTTATTGGCGCCAGTGATGAATATTATTCTGTCACTCTCAGCATGGAGTGAGTTCACGACAGCAGTCTGGTCAATCCTCAGGCTGAGTGCCATTTCATATATGCCCTGGTAGCTGGTACCGCTCTCAGCATCCTTTCCCGGTACTGGAAACGCGGCCCTGGCACCTATGGACTTCAGAACATTCCACAGATTAAGGCCTCCAAGATAGAATGCTATCTCTCTCTTCAGTCTGTCAATGAAGCTGAGAACATTCTCTGCGGACTCGCTGACTATCTCAGATGTTTCTTTAATGCTTCGTATACGCATCTCTGCCATTGCCTGAGCTCCACTCTCATCACGTTCAGGGAGGACAAATGTATAGTGAGGCTCCCTTATGTGCGCAATTCTTTCCACAATCTTGTCCGGCCTTACATCGGGCACTACAAGGGTATATCCTGTCAGTGAATTCCCCATTCCCAGCCCGCCGCGCACGTATATTCCCCTTGGAAAACGAAGGCTCTCAAGATGACCCGACACCACACTCATGTATTCTTCACCGAATTCACGGATTATCATGGTGAAGAGTTGTCTGAAACCATCCGAATGAAGTGAAGGCAATGCTTTTCTGCCCATTTCCCTGATCTTTTCAATGGCGGAAAGATAAATTTTCAGTATGGATATGGATTCATGAAGTACAAACTCCGGGTTTGAACGGCTTATCCAGAAATGCTGCTTCTTTGCTTCAGCCACTGCGCTGACAATGGTGGAATACATTTCCCTTATTAATTCCGGGTTGTCAATGGCATCTCGCATCACATCCTGACGGTATAATATTGTCTCCATGTCCGTAAGGCTGTTCAGCACTGTTTTCCGACACACATCAAAAATAAATGCATCCTTTCCTGCCATGGCATTGAATATTGTTTCAAGATCCAGATCTTTCTCAAGATCCTTGCTGTTCCATGGAACACCGTCAGGTGTTGTCTGTGATCCGCTCCTGAAAAGCAGGTTTACATTCATTCTCTGATCCTCCCCAAAATTTTTTCATAGGTGAGCCCGTATTTCTCTGCAATGGCTCTGGCATATGCTAGTCCATTTGGATCGCTTTTTATGACTCTGAAGGTCCTTATTTCCGGTGCGGATGGATCAACCTGGCTCACCATACTGACCACTCCGTCTATCCTGGCAAATTCATCAAGGAACGTTACATAAACGCAGATGGAATTTTTCCTTCTGATCAGATCTATTATTCTTTTTCCAATCTGGACTGCATCCTTTGATGTTGTCGAGCTGAGCATTTCATTTATTATGATAATGCTCCTTTCCGTGGCAGAATCGAGGATTTTCCGCATTCTCACCAGATCATCCTCCAGTTTTCCCCTCAGATTCTCAGGATCCTCTGATTTTTCAAAATGAGTGTAAATACTGTCAGCAAGAAAGAGCTTCGCTTTCTCCCCCGGGATTGGAAGGCCAAGTGCAGCCAGGAAAAATGCCTGCCCGAACGATCTGGCGAACGTGGTTTTTCCACCATTGTTTGGGCCAGTTACGACCATTGTGTTTTCATCGCCTGATAACTGGAAATCATTGGCCACAGCTCTGGTATTCGAGGCGGAGAGTTTGTGGGCCAGAGCCAGGTCAAATGATCTTATGCAGTATACATCACGCTCTGACCCGGTTTCCGGTATGCAGAATTCCAGTCCAGCTTTCCTGACCGGTGAGATATATTCAATATATGAGACATAGAACTGGATTTCCCTGTATACGCGTGCCACCACCGGATCAATAAAATTTGAATGATTATCATGGAACGAAATGAGCGTCCTGAATTCTTCAGGAAAAAGGCGCGCTATCAATGCAAGAACCGCAGTTTCAACATGATTCATGGAGGGATCGTTTACATGCTGTGCAGTTCCGGATGATTTATTATTGTCCCTGAATTTAGCGAAGGCTTCGCGTACAATTTCATTGTAGTTTTCCCTGCCTTTGTCCTTCCTCACGGTTATCCTGGAGGACCCGATGGACATCTCATACCTTATTGCAGATAACCCTGCCTTTATCTCCTTTGCTTCACGTGATGTCTGAACGAAGGCCTCCGAATCCACATAATTCCGAATGTATTCTCTCAGTGACCTGAGACCTTTAGAATTCAGATTTGCATTCCTCAGTTTCGTGTCAAGATCCTTAACTGCGTCAAAGTAAAGCAGAGCAGCATCAAGGTGCCAGCCCTGCTTCTGATATTCATAAAGCCTTTCAATGCCGGAAAGTCTCCGGTTGACGTTTTTCATTCTTGAGGAAAAGTCCCTCAAAAAAGCAATGGTGTCTGTATTCTGAAGATCAGCGAATATCTCCTGCCTGTATCTCACAGTGTCCAGACTATCAGGCATTGTATCATAGAATGGCCTCAAATTGTAATCTTCATAGGGCGCTGTTATGCCGTTTATGATCTGATCAATGTTGAGATCAACGAAAAAATCCGGATCTTCCCCGACCAGATTCGATGTCTGTCCATCAGGCCAGAGAATGCTATTGAAAACCATCACAATCACTCCTGCCGCAACCTTCTGCATTCACCAGTTGTCGATCAGGAGTTATCAATCTCACAGAGACAATCATAGGGAACTCCATCCCTCTGAACCACATATCATGTGGCTGAAAGTAAATCTCTGGATTTTATATAAACATTGCCAGATTGCTGGCAGATCTTCCCATGATAATTTTAAGTGTCTGCCTCAGGTATATGATCTCCTCTTCATTTCACAGCAAATGACCGGTAATTCCTGCTGTAAATTTCACCTTTTTCAAGTGCCAGTTTTATGGCTGCAACCATGCTGTCCTCCCTTGCAATTCCCATTCCTGCTATGTCAAAGGCAGTGCCATGATCCACTGAAGTTCTGAGAAACGGCAGACCCAGGTTCATGCTGACAGTGCCATGGAAATCCAGCATCTTGGCTGCAATGTGACCCTGATCATGATAAAGAGAGACCACCACATCAAACTCGCCAAGGGAAGCCCGGTAAAAAACAGAATCTGCAGGATAGGGACCGGAAACATCGAAATCTGCAGATGCGTGCTTTACAGCAGGACTGATAACCTCTATTTCCTCTGTTCCGAGAAGCCCATCCTCACCTGCATGGGGATTCAGCGCAGCAACTGCTATTCTTCGCCTCTGTATCCCAAGAAGTTTCAGTGACATGTCTGCAAGTGAGATGTATTCCACGATGAGTTCCCTGCTGATCTTCCTTATGGCCTGGGTAATCGGCAGATGCTTTGTTGCAAATACAATCCTGAGATTCTGAGTCTGAAACATTGTGACTACCTTGCTTGTGGAAGTCATATGTCCGAGCATTTCAGTATGGTCTATGTAAGGAGATCCGGCCATCCTGATGGCCTCCTTGCTTATGGGAGCAGTACATATTGCCTGTGCATCGCCGGCCCGGCACATCTCAACAGATTTTGCAATTGATTCTAATGCAACCTTCCCTGACCTCTGTGACGGTTTTCCCTTCTCAATATTTCCGGACTCTACGTCAGCAATTTCGAGATTCATAAGCGCATTCCTGTCAAGGCCCAGATGATCTGCAGCTTCCATGAAGATTTTTCTGTTCCCAACTATGACCAGATTGTTCGCATCATGTTTCAGCTTTAAAACAGCCTTTGCAACAATTTCCGGCCCTATTCCCGCCGGATCTCCCATTGTTACAGCAACTCTCATTGCAAATATATGCCGCAGTTAAATTATACGTTATCTCATGGCAGCTTAAGACTTAGGTTGAGGGAAAGGCAATCCTGTCATGCTGTCCTGCCTGTGTTTCTCTCCCCAGGCCGCCTGTTAATTGCTTTATCCCTGCCAAGCTCCATCCTGAGCAAAGCATAGAGGACTGCCACAACCGGTATTATGGACATGAAGGCATATCTCAACCCCAGAGTGTCAACGAGAATGCCGGAAGCAAATGGCATTACTGCTCCTACAAGCATCATTATGGAAAAAAAGTAGCTGTTGGCTATGTTCCTCTTCTCAGGGCTGATGCTCCTGGATATGGATATTATGGAGAGCGGGTAGGTGAATCCATGGGGGAACCCAAGTATGAGGAAGCTGATGGAAAATACCAGCAGGTCCCTGGAAATGCTCAGAACAACCAGGCCAACACCTGTGATTATGACTGACATGGTCATGAGCATGGGTAGGTTATCAGGCGGTTTCAGTGTCAGCGCAAGCCTTGATGCGAATGATGTCAGGAAGAACAGGCTGAAAAGCAGCGTGATCAGGGAGTAGGATGCGCCAAGGTATTCCCTTGCGAATATTCCTCCGAATGTCAGTATGAGTGCGAACGGTATGTTGTATGTCATGATGTTGAAGATGGCCGCCCTGAAGCCATGGCTGGACATGACTTCGGCACCGCCTGTGATCCTTTTTCCTCCCTCATCCGGAAACTTTATTCCGAATGCGGAAACGAATACTATTGCAGGAAGGATGGAAAAAAACAGGAAAGATTGCTCGAGAGAGAAAAATCTCAAAATTTCTGATTCTATGGCAGGGCCTGCAACAAGTGATACGCTCAGAGTTAGTGTGTAAAGGGAAAGTATCCTTTCTCTCACCTTCCTGTCGCTGAAAAGGCTGGCTGAAGTGATAATATTGGGCATTATGGCTCCAAGCACGAAACCTGCAATTATTACAAGAGGCCATATCACCAGTGCCGATGATATGTAGAAAAGAGGAAATACCGCCATATAGGCGAAAGATGAAATTATGAACACTGATCTGCGCCTGGCTGATGTAAGCCTGGCGTTTATCATGGCGCTCATGATGAACGTTCCTGAGGCTCCGGCCGTGGATATGAGGCCGACATATACTTCTGAAAAATGGAAGCTGTACCTTGCCAGGAGAGGCAGTGTTGTCATGAACATATTGTTGCTGGCTCTCACTGCAAAGGTTGCAGATATTATTATGATCACTGTGAAGAGGAACGACTGTCTGCTGTTCATCAAAACATCAGCTGAATCTTCTCACAAGTTCTTCGAATGCTCTGTGCTCACCAGTCTCTCTGACTGATGTGTCTGTTTCCAGAATGGCCTTCATTATGAACCCTGGGTCTGTTTTGTTTGGAAGCACCGCTGCAATGTATTTTGCTGTACCCTCAGGATCCTCCCTCATCTTTTCTATTCCATGCCTGTAGGCCTGGACAAAGGCTTCCTTGGCAGATGCATCAACCTTTGCAACGCAGCTTCCAGGCGTACTTATCCCATGGGACTCGAGTATTGATTCAAGAGGTTTTCCCCTTCCGAATGGTGCAGGAATCACGGCAGAATCTATGGCTCCGTCAGCCATCATTTTTTCAATGGATGAGGCGTCTTCCAGAGTAACTATCTCAGCCTCTTCCTGCTTCAGGCGCATAATTGCCCTGACAAGAATTTCATTGGAACTCCCCCTTCTCATTATGCCGATTTTCTTCCCGAGGTCCGGTGAGGCCACAGCAAGCCCCCTTATGAGCGAAACGTTCGGCGATATACCTCTTTTTGCCATGGATACTGAAGAATCCAGAATCACCGGAGCGTCACCATCCTTCTGGAACATTATGTTGAATCTCTCATCCCTGGCCGCAATAAGCGGATAACATACGGGACCGGGTGCTGCAATTACATTTATTTTTTCCATTATAGAGTATTTAACTTATATATAAGTAGTTTACCTATATTTTGTCATGAGATAAAATTATATATTGAAATAGGGAAGGCTAATGTGTTTTTCTGAAATTGCGTGACCGGCATTTTCCATATGAATGACGTTGAGGGAATGTTTCCAGAATGTAGTGCAAAGTATATTCGCAGTGATCCCATGTGGGAAACATGACAAGATGCCCCGTATGTCTGATACAGCTTAACGATACAATAGCAAGACTTTCGGACCACTTTTATGC
>JAVYSG010000045.1:0-10379 GCA_038729325.1 Thermoplasmataceae archaeon
ATTATCCAGACAGGTTCAGGTTCAGAATATTTCTGAGCCTTGATGACTGTGTGGGATGCACCCTGTGTGAACAGGTATGCCCAAATAAAAGTATAACCATGCAGAAAGTTAACCGTGAAAATCCGAGAAACAAGAGACACATCTATCCGGATGTGAACTTTGGAACATGCACCATATGCCGCAACTGTGAGGAAATCTGCCCTACTGATGCAATCTACCTTACCCATACATTCGAGCTTGCCAGAACCCGCAACAGTTTCACTTATTCTCCGGAAGAACTCTCTCTGCCGGAGGACGAGGTGATAAAGTGATTTATACAATTGTCCTCATACTTTTTGCAATTATACTGATCCCGCTTGCTCTGAAGACCATCGCTGAGAAGAATCTCACACATTCCGCCGTTTATCTGATGGTCTTCCTGGTCATTCTATCCGCACTGTTCATATTCCTGGGCGGCTCAATAATAGGTGCAGTCGAACTCCTGGTCTTTGTCGGGGCTGTGGTGACGCTTCTGGTATTCACACTTATGCTCAGTGGAGGTAAGGAACTTGAATAATAAGTTATCAGCTCTTGCAGCTGCCCTGTTTCTTGTTGTTTTCGGAATTGAGGTAGCAAGGATAAGATATGATTTCACCCCATCTTCACAGAACATTGCCCAGATAGGATTCACGCTTTTCGGTAAATACATTCTTCCATTTGAACTGCTTTCACTCATACTTGTGGCAGGGATCATAGGAATGTTCTATATTGCAGGGAGGGAAGATTAATGCAGATATTTCTTGTCAGTATGCTTTCCCTGATTCTCTTTGTCATCGGTCTCTATGGGGTGATGACGTCCAACATCGGCATTAAGATGCTGATATCCCTTGAAATAATCATAAACGCTGCAATTCTCAATCTAGTAGCTGTAGCAATAGCGTACGGCTCGGTTGATCCACTTATAATGGCACTGTTTGGTATTGCCATAGGCGCAGTGGAATCTGTTGTGGGACTCAGTCTTCTCACAGCCACATATAAGAAGGTCGGCAGGATCGCCATTTCCCTGCTGAAGGAGATAAAGTGGTAACATGTATTGGCCTGGTTGGTTCATATTTCTAAGTCCTCTAATTGGTGCCCCCATTGCCCTCGCAGTGGGGAAACGTTATAAATCCCTATCAGGAATTATAGCATCCCTTGCTGTTGGCGGTGCACTGGTGGCATCGATCATAACATTTTTTTACGTTGATGCCGGAACTGTCGTATCAAACAGCTCTAAACTTTATGTTGTAACCGGGCAGTACGCTTACAACCACTACCTGTGGTTCTTCAACATAGACATAGGTATATTCATTGACAGGCTCGCCATAATGATGGCGCTGATGGTATCATTCGTCTCATTGATGATACATCTCTTTGCCCTTTATTACATGAAGAATGACCCCAACAGGCATGTATATTTTGCGGAAACATCTCTGTTCACGGCAGGAATGCTTGGTCTTGTTGTTGCTTCTAATCTCGTCGTATTCTTCCTGTTCTGGGAACTGGTGGGGTTGTGTTCATACCTGCTCATAGGTTTCTGGTTCTTCAAGCCGAATGCAACTGCAGCTGCCAAGAAGGCCTTTATAGTTACAAGGGTTGGCGACCTGCTGTTTCTTGTGGGCATGGCAGTTCTTTACGATTCCCTTGTGGGCTTTCCGGGTCTTGGCAGCAACAGCCCCCTCAGTATTCCATTTCTCATAAACAACGCAAGTCTTATTGCGTCATATATAGGAAAGAACACTCTGGGCATCGTCGCAGTACTGTTTCTGGCCGGAGCAGCTGGAAAATCTGCCCAGTTCCCGCTACATGTATGGATACCTGACGCAATGGAAGGACCCACCACAGTTTCTGCCCTTATCCATGCAGCAACTATGGTCACTGCGGGTGTTTATCTTGTTGCCAGGGTCTTTAACATATTTTACGCAGCAGCCCCCTTTGCGCTCTATTCAGTAGTGATACTTGGGGCATTTACTGCCGTGTTTGCAGGAATAATAGGAATATTTGTAAACGACATAAAGCGTATCCTGGCATATTCAACAATAAGTCAGATAGGGTACATGTTTGCTGCCATCGGTCTGGGCGGTCTGTTTGGATATGCTGCAGTACCACTTGGGATGTTTCATCTTGTAGTTCATGCAGTGTTCAAGGCGCTTCTGTTTATGTCGGCGGGTGCCATACTCATTGCCCTTATGGATCTCAGGGACACAAGGGAAATGGGCGGCCTGTGGAGAAAGATGCCCATGACAGTCACGCTTCTATTCATAGGATCGCTTGCGCTCGTTGCATTTCCCGGAACTGCAGGCTATTTCTCCAAGGATTCGATCATTTCAGCATCGTGGATGTACTACGCGCACTATGGCACCGCGTGGAGCTTTATTCCCTGGATATTCCTTGCCACAGGATCTCTTCTGACAACGCTGTATACATTCAGGATGTTTTTCAGGGTTTCACTGGGGAAGCCGAGATCACACCTAGCTGAACACGCAAAGGACCCCTCTGTGTTTCCCCTGATACCACTATTCATCCTGGCTGCCGGTGCTCTGTTTCTTGGGCTTATACAGACGCCATTCTACAAATTCATAACTCCAGAAGCTTTCGTTCCTTCGGTCCCGATTTATATCGAAGCCATACCAATTACGCTGCTGGCCATAGGCCTTATCGTGACCTACGTAATCTACGGCACAGACAGATGGAAACATATGGACTTCAGCAGGAACAGGTTTTACAGGCTTGCAAAAAATAAATTCTATCTGGACACTCTTTTCACTAACATAATTGCTGAGAGAGTCATAGCACCTGTGTCTGGTGGAATAGCAACCTTTGAGAATGCTTACAACAGTGCAGTGGACAGAACCGGGTCAGGAACATTATCTCTCGGGTCATTCTTCAGGAAGCTGCAGGATGGAGTCGTTGAGAATTATTTTGTTGTTCTGATAATAGGCATTTCCATAGTCTTTATCATTATGCTTCTGGCGGGGTTGATGTAATTTGTTTATTCTCATACTTTTTATCTTAATGGTAATTGCATCCGTGGCTTCATTCGCTTTTACTGAGTACAGGCGTGAATATGCCCTCATTGCCACTGCCATAATCCTCATTGCCACAATAGTATACAGCATACTTACATTCAGTACTGGCTACAGTACCGGAGGTTTTCGTTCGCAGAGTGTTTACGATCTTGCACCCTCCATCGGCATTATGTTTTCTGTTGGCGTGAGCGGATTTGCTGATGCGCTGCTCATACTTTCCGGGATTGTCATATTTATAGCAGCCTTCATAGCCGGGAAGCATGAATTCACACAGACAATGTATTCGTACATTATGATAACCGAAGTTGGACTTTACGGAATACTGATTTCCAGAGATTTCCTGTTCTTCTATATTTTCTGGGAAGTCGTGCTTATACCGGTATATTTTATGGTTGCACAGTATGGTGGGAGGAACAAGGATCACGTGTCGTTAAAGTTCTTTGTGTACACCCACATAGGATCAGTATTCCTTCTCCTTTCAATATTCACTGTATATGCATATCACTATGATGCAACTGGAGTATTCACATTTGAAATTGGCACATTAATGCAGCCTAAATATATAGACATGATACCGGTTGATCTCAGATACTTCGCATTTTTTGGTTTTCTCTTTGCATTTCTTGTGAAGATGCCATCATTCCCACTTCACTCATGGTTGCCCGATACCTATGAAACATCACCATATCCGGGCACTGTTATACTTGCAGGAGGTCTGTCTCTGATGGGCGGTTATGGTCTGTTCGGAATACTTATGCCCATATACAGCTCGCTGGGAAGCGGTATTCTCCAACTTCTGGTGGCTCTGGGTATCATAAGCCTCCTTTACTTCTCGTTTACTGCGCTGATCCAGAAGAATCTCAAACGCATGATGGCGTTTGCCAGTGCGGGAGCCATGGGATTTGTCACGCTTTCATTCGGGGCTGGTCTGCTCGAAGGTACGAAATATACCGCCAGCCTTGAGCTCGCCGGTGGCATGTTCCAGATAGTGGCCCATGGGCTAATCATGGCCATGATATTTACGGCCCTATATTTCATAAAGATGAGCACGGGGAAAGAAACAACCTATGGGTTGGGTGGCATTTATCGTGAGGTGCCAATGCTGAGCACTTTCCTTCTTGCCGGGCTGCTTGCATCCCTCGGTCTTCCGGGACTGGCAGGGTTTATCGGCGAATTCTCAATTCTTGTCGGCTCATTTGCAGCAATTGGCTGGCTGATACTCTTGGTGATCCTTGGGATGATAGTGACCGCATCGTATCACATATGGGCAGCACAGAGATCGCTGTATGGTCCTTATAATGAGAATCTCGGGAAGATCACCGATGTGACTCCATCCAGATTTGCCATACTTATTGGAACATTTGCCGCCATATTCATACTTGGAATCGTTCCTAACCTGATCTATGGCATACTCGTATCCTATGTTGGAGGGATAATCTAATGACAACTGCAATAATCTCACTAAGTGGAGCGCAGGCTCTTGTAACATTTACGCCAGAGATATTTCTGGGGCTTGTGGGCTTCATAATCCTTGCTCTCGGGACCTTCAGAATTGATAAGCGTATAATCTCGTGGATCTCGTTTGGGGCACTGGGAATAGCCGCAATTCTGGTATTTCTTCTCTCTCCTGCTGGGAAGTCTCTTTTTTCAGGGACTTTCCTGTATTCTGATTTCGGCATTTACTTCGCAATAGTTATGCTGCTCTCCGGAATGTTGATATCATATCCGGCCACAAGGGCCATTAAATCAAAGAGTGAAGTATTCTACGCAACTCTGCTCTTCGTGTCGGTAGGCATGATATTTGCCGCATTCAGCTATAACCTGATTACACTTTTCGTTGCATTTGAATCTGTAAGCATAGGGACATATGTGCTGGCAAGTTTCGGTAAATCCAGGCGTAACCTGGAGGGAACAATAAAATACTTCTTTACCGGAACAATTGCAACGGCATTCATACTTTTCGGAGCCTCATTCTTCTTTCTGCAGACAGGCACATTCAACCTTCAGGTCCTGAAAACAGCCGCTCCTTCGCCGGAACTTCTCATTTCACTTGTTTTCCTAATAATAGGGTTTGGCTTCAAACTTGCAATTTTTCCAATGCATCAGTGGGCACTGGATACCTACGATGGCACCGAAAATTCCATATCGGCATACCTGGCTGCCGGGAGCAAGGTACTGGCATTCCTGGTTATATTGAAGATATTCCTTGTGGGTTTCTCCTCAGATTTCAGGGACGTTTCGTATCTGTTCATAATACTCTCAATACTGACAATGACATACGGAAATGTTTCAGCCCTATCACAGAACAACTTGAAGCGGCTTCTGGCATATTCCAGCATTGCGCAGGCAGGTTACCTCATACTTGTACTGGCAGTGGTAGGCTTTGTGGGGAGCACAGATTCTGCAGTAGTTGATGTGGCAGTGGCGGCTGGAATGTTTTACGCTCTTGTCTATGTGTTTATGAAGGGAGGGGCTTTCATAACACTGAACATGATCCGGAAGGACAATATCCAGATCAGTGATGTTTCAGGACTGGCCAAGAAATCGCCTGCAACGGCAGTGAGTTTTGCAGTTATGTTGCTCGCACTTGCTGGGGTTCCAATAACTGGAGGGTTCTTCGCCAAGTATCTCCTTTTCCTGTCACTAATTGAGGGGAACCTCTGGTGGCTAGCCATAATAGCCATTCTGAACAGTGCAATATCTGTTTTCTATTATTTCAGGATAATTCTGTATATGTTCGGCAAGGATCCAATTCCTGGAGAATCCTTTGATATGTCTGCTTCTACCAGGGTACCCATCTACGCTTCTGCATTCATAACTGTTGCTCTTTCAGTGGTCATCATCTGGTGGCCTTCCCTGATAAGCATGGCAACCGGATTATTTGGGTGATTAAAATGTCCATCGACAGTGATATGGAAATAATCAAAAGTGCAATAATATACGGCGATATTGGGGACGCAGAAAAGGTTATCCAGGGACGCATAAGGAAACTTGGGGTTGTCCTGAAAAGAAGGAATGCACCTGAACTGCAGGCCTATCAGGATTTCCTGAAGGCTCTGGACAGCCTTCTGAGGTCACAGATGACACTTGAACAGTTCAAATCAGTTAGCGGAGGGATACATGGCCTTGAAAACATTCTGGAGAGGCATACAGGTGAGCATGGATACCTTCCATCTCTGTTCTATCTGCTTCAGTTCTCCATGGATCGGTACAATGTACGATTTCCAGAATTTGACATGAAGAGGTGTGATGATCTGTGACTGCAAGATTCGATGACTGCTTTTCACATATTGAAGAGAATGAGGAATCCGCTGCAGAATGTATCCACTGCCTCAAAAAGCATGGTGAACAGGTCATGTACGATCCCGAACAGAAACGCCTGATTCTCGGCAGGGAAATATACGATGACAGTTATTCCAGAGCTATGAGAACTCTTACGGACATTATGAAAATTACCTCACTGGAAGATTATCAGGCAATGGACAGGAAATACAATCTTACAATGTACTGAAGAAATTTCGCCGAGTGTAGGGTCAATTTTTAAGTAAAACCCTGCATATTTCATCCTATGTCCCTGGCGAGGGTTCCTCTGGTAAGTTTGAAGAAAGAGGACGATCTCAATGTTATCATCATATCAAATGGAGTGAACAACAGCCTCACAAATGAAGGTCTCAGGGACATGATGGCGGCACTGGCGGATGCCCTTTCCGGAAACAGCAATCCCATAATGATCACAGGTACAGGAGAAAGGGCATTTTCTGTTGGTTATTCTGCTTCCTGTATCAAGATATCAGATAAAATGCATCTGGAAGAAGCATATTCTCTTGGGACATCAATTGCAAGAACATTGCTCAGAAATGATCGGCCTGTCATTTCCGCCATAAACGGCTATGCCCTGGGCCTGGGGCTGGAAATCGCATTGTGTTCTGATTTTATAATTAGCTCCCCGAGATCGCGCTTCGGTATGCCTGAGATCAGGTTCGGAATACCATCACTCACAGGTTTTGTTCCGGAAATACCTGAAAAGTATCCGGGTGGCCTTTTTGCTGCAGTAAAGTCGGGTGAGATTTTTGGAATAAAGGAAGCCCGGTCATTCGGGATGATAACGGCAGTAATAGATTCCAGAAACTTCATGAAAGATGCTGAAAATTACAGCAGAAAGATGGAAACCAGGCTGGTGAGCATGCTGAAGCCTCAAGAACGCGTAGGGCAGTATCGCCAGGCTGTAGATTCGTTATTCTTCAGAATCTATTCGCCAAGTTGCCTTACAATGACGGAGCTAGAGCGCTTCCGTAACAGTATTTGATTCTTTCTGTCCGTATTTTTTCTGGTATCTCATGGCAAAATATGCACCTGCAAAATAGAGTGCGATCATGGGAAGTGACATGACCATCATTGTGAAACCAAGCACTCCGGGCGAAAAGATCATTCCGAATATGAGCGAACCAACTATGGCATATCTCCAGTACCTGTACCAAGTTTCAGCCTGTACCATGCCTGACCTGGTAAGTCCATACATGAAAACAGGAATCTCAAATGCTACTCCAAAGCTCACAACGTAGAGCAGAAGGAAAGACACGAAACTCATGACGCCCATGGTTGATTCAGCGCCAAGACCAATGTTGAAATTATGAAATATGGTGAAGAGTTCAGGAGCCACAAACCACAGACCCATAAATGCGCCAGCTGCAAAAAGGGCGCTTGCCGGCACAGTTATGACCCTGATCAGTTCCTTCTCACTTTTCTTAAGGGCAGGGCCAATGAACTTGCCAATCTGATAGACGATATTTGGCATGGCAAATATCAGAGAAAGGAAAAGTGCCGTATAGATGTTTGCCGATACGCCGTCTGTAGGTTTCAGAACAAGCAACTCAGTTCCTCTGGGTATTATGTGTGCTTCAAGCAGCTTCAGGAACTGGGCAGGAATATTGTGGTAAACGTCAAATGTGACGAAAGGGAAGGACACTCCAAATAGAGTCACTCTGTGGATGGAGAATATCAAAAAGAATATGAAGAAGAATCCGAATACTTCAAGAATACGAACTAACCTAAAGCGTAGTTCATCTATATTCCTAAAGATAATTGGCAGGAATTCTTCGTCTGTCATTGATCATTGAGCTTCAGTTTCTCTGCGATTTCCTTGGTGAGCTGTTCGTGGGTCTTGTTTGCGGGATCTATTCCCAGGTTGCGTGCAATTTCTGCATAATCAATGGCTTTGTTTGCATCAGCAGCTGCCGGTGCAGGATTCATGGCTTTCTTGATCTCATTCTCAAGTTCCATCTGCCCACGCTTGAATTCGCCTGTTGCTTTTCCAAGGTTCCTGGCGAATTCCGGGATTTTCTTTGTACTCCCAAAAAGCAGGAGTATTACCGCCACAATGATCAACCACTCTATGGGTGAATCAAACATAGGAATGTAATTCAACCTGCTTATTTAATCTTTTATGGAAAAAAGTGATTGGATATACAGGCAGCCTCTATTCAATATCCAGCTGCACTTCATACCCTATTTTCCTGAAGGATTCTGCTTGCGCCCTGAGATTATTTGCCATGTCATTTGAAATGGAGGAAAATGATAAAGAAAGAATGCGCTTTGTGGAATTAACAACAACAAAGCCCACTGTCCTGTCTTCTGGCATCACCTCATCCGTTCTGGAAAAGTTTTCAATGAATTCCTGCAGTTCTTCTTCCATATATTCACTGGAGAGCACTTCTGCAAGGGCAAGAAGCGAACGGCTAACATTTGAAAGCTCAACACATATTACAGCAGGGTGCCTTTCCCCCACGGTAATGTTATACATGGCACAGAGAGTCAATATATCACGCTTTGACTCTCTTAAGGTACCATCTTTCAGCTCCCTCTTCCTTCTCCCTTGCAAGAGCATCCTTGAATGTGCTGGGAGCGGATGCAATGCCCTCCTTTCCAGGTTCCCAGTTGGCAGGTGTTGCAAGTTTCTTCTCCCAGTTGAACTGGAGAGCTTTTATGACACGTATGATCTCCCTTATGTTTCTTCCAGTCTCAGCCGGATAGTATATCATCCACCTTACTGTCTGATTTGGATCTATTATGAATACTCCCCTAACTGTGGTACCCACCTTCGGGTCAAGAAGATTATACTGGGTTGCAACCTCTCTTTCAAGATCAGCAAGAACAGGGAATGGTACTTCAATCCCATATTTCTCCTTTATATCCTTGAGCCAGGCAATATGAGAATATATGCTGTCGACACTGAGTCCTATAAGTTCAACTCCAAGTTTTTTGAAGTCTTCATAGGATTCTGAGAAAGCCATGAATTCAGTTGTGCAAACTGGTGTGAAGTCTGCAGGATGCGAGAAAAGCAATACCCATTTACCCTTGTAATTTGAGAGTGTTATGGGGCCCTGTGTTGAATTTACTGTAAAATCTGGCGCTTTTTGTCCTAACGTTACTGGCATTTTTTTATCACCAAATAGTCAGTGTTATTTGATATATTAAATCGGCGAATGGTGCAATGTTACAACTTTTCCGCAAGATACTTTGCAAAGTACGTTATGATCATGTCAGCTCCAGCCCTGAAAATTGATCCTATTGCCTCTTCAATAACGTTCGAAGATAGATAGCCCGCATCAACGGCATTCCTGATCATGGTATATTCCCCGCTCACACTGTATGCGGCAAGTGGCTGAGCGTATTTTCGCCTTGCACCCCTTATTACATCAAGGTAAAATAAAGCGGGTTTTACCATAATAATGTCAGCCCCTTCCTTAACATCAAGATCGATTTCCCGCATAGCCTCTCGCGAGTTTCTCGGGTCCATCTGATAGCTCCTGCGGTCTCCGAAGCTCGGTGCCGATTCTGCTGCTTCGCGGAATGGTCCGTAAAGGGATGAAGCATATTTTGCGCTATATGCCATCACTGGAACTTTAGGGAATCCTGCGTCATCCAGTGTTTTTCTGATCATGCCAACCTGTCCATCCATCATTCCGCTTGGTGCTATCATGTCCACGCCAGCCTCAGCATAGGTCTTTGCTATTTTTCCATAGGAATCAAGAGTGGCATCATTGTCAACATAATCACCTCTGAGTATCCCACAGTGCCCATGGCTGGTGTATTCACACATGCATAAATCTGCAATTGTGATGAGATGAGTTTTTTCCTTACTGATTTTTATGGCCTTTTGCACAATGCCATTTTCATCATAAGCGGAGCTGCCAGTTTCATCCTTGTGGGATGGAATCCCAAAGAGCAATATGCTCCTTACCCCGGAGCTCTGAAGGGAGATCAGGTGACTTTCAAGTTCTGACAGGGGATAACGGTATATGCCGGGCATGGACTTAATGGGGACAGCTTTTT
>JAVYSG010000046.1:0-9765 GCA_038729325.1 Thermoplasmataceae archaeon
ATACTTAACTGCGCCAGATTTTTCAAGCTGGGTATTTCCCGGTTCGAAATTCCATGGGGTAAAGCTCAGGAACCCGTTGTATTTACTCTGAAGATTAACAAGAGCAAGCAGATGATCTGCCTTGTGGCGCGATTCCTCAACATGTCCAAACATCATAGTTGCGGAGCTGTGAACACCAAGTCTATGGGCGGTTTCCATCACTTCAAGCCATTGCCTGCCGCTTCCAGCAGGTCTGCCAAGAAGTTTCCTTACCTCATCGTCAAATATTTCAGCACCGGCACCCGGAATAGATTGCATACCAGCATCGACCAGTGATTTTATGATATCGGAAACACTTGTATGCTCCTTTCTTGCAATAAATGATATCTCAGATGTGGACAGTCCATGAATCCCGAGATCCGGGTATACCTCATGGATGGAGCGGAAGAGGTCGGTGTAGTATTCAAGTGGAAGCGCCGGATTCACACCACCCTGTATCAACAACTGCGTAATGTGAAAATTCCTGTAGTATGGCTCAATTTCCTTCAGGACCTGATCCCTTGTCAGAAGGAATGCATCAGATTCAGTGCCGGTCCTGTAGAATGCACAGAAATTGCATCTCACATTGCAAATGTTGGTGTAATTCAATATCATGTTGGACACAAATGAAACTGTATTTCCAGATTTACCCTGCGCCAGCAGCCTTGCAGCCTGGCCCAGTGAGTTAAGATCTGCCTCGTCATACATGAAAATAATATCATCCCTTGTGGGTGTTTCTCCATTCTGTACTCCCCTAAGAATATCATCAACAGGGTCCTGCTGTCTGAGCATAGTCCTTCATTGATAATGACTATTAATCCTTTGGCAAATCAATTCATATTCACATATAATAGAATTATACATTATTTCGTTTTACAGGGCACTTGATGCTTGCATATCCACGTAACAATTGGTATTTCATTGATCGATTTCTTATTGCTGAATATCCGCATTTTCAGTGAGATTCGTGGCTATCCGGATGATTATGTTCCGGATTTCGTAAGAGGAGAGACTCAACATAAGAGTGAGAGCAAATGTTCCCACTAGAAATGATTAACTACAATCAGGTAATTTTGAACAATGGAAGGTTTTTCCCAGTATCCTCTGGATTACTGGACAGAGCAGATTAAGGCTGGCTACCCCCTCTCCTTCAAGGAGGGAGTTGCCATGGAGAAGGACTTGAATCTTTACCAGCTTATGAAGCTGGCAAACAATCTCACGTCAGAACAGGTTGGCGATGTGGTATCCTACGCCGTGTCTTATAATATAAACTATTCAAATTACTGTGCAGCAAGCTGTCCAATATGTGCATTTTATGTTCCAATGAAAATGAAGGGCAAAACGGACAGAGGATATGAACTGTCACTGGATCAGATAAGATCCGAACTGGGCAAGGCAAAGGCTGCCGGAGCCACGGAAATACATATTGTTGGGGGCTTCAACAGCGATCTTCCAGTTGAATATTATGAGGAAGTATTCAGAACGGTCAAGAGGGAGATTCCGGATATAACTCTCAAGGCACTTACAATTCCAGAGATTGATTTCATAGCACGCACAACCGGAAACAGCCTGACTGAAATATTGAACAGATTCAGGGATGCCGGAATGGATGCACACACTGGTGGTGGTGCAGAGATATTTGATGCAGAGGTACGGAAACAGATAACAACGCCACAGAAAATATCCGGCGAGAAATGGCTTGAGGATGCAAAGATTATACATAGCATGGGTATACCTGGCAACTCAACAATGACCTACGGTCATGTTGAGAAAATAGAGCACATCATAGACCATATAATAAGAATCAGGGACAACCAGCGCGAAGTGCCGGGATTCCTATCATTCATTCCGCTTAAGTTCAGCCCTGACAACACTCCACTTCAGAAAAGCGGAAGAGTGAAGATGCCTGCATCAGGGGAGACTGACCTTAAGGTGATAGCTCTTGCCAGAATACTTGCAGGTCAGGATATCCCAAATATAAGCGTGTACTGGGTATCTCTGGGCAAGGGAATCGCACAGGTTGCTCTTACCGGAGGCGGCAGCGATCTGGTCGGGACAGCATTCAGTGAGAAGATCTTTGGGGCAACAGACCGGAAAGAGGGAACCAGTGTCGAGGAACTGAATGAACTCGTCCGGCAGATCGGAAGGATACCTGCTCAGAGAGACACATTTTACAGGATAAAAAATTACTTTTAAATACAGAATATTCAGGGGTGCTGCTCTCCAGAAAGCCTGAGGAGAATGCCATGGGCATGGGTCCAGGCGGGTACATTTTGCAGTGCCATTGCTATGCCGTGGTGATAACCGGTTGCTATGGCAGTACCAGCCACAACAGCACTTCCTGCCATGAGAACAATTTTAGCTGCAATTGCATTAATCATAAAAAAACAATATTGTTCATTTGTAAAACATTCTGGTACATATCAGCAGTTTCACGGTGAGACATTAAATAAAAATCCTAACTGCTACATTTTTTACGCTTGGTGCACTCACCATTTGACAGGAATGATTGGACTCATAAATTTCACTCACAGCTGTCCACTGCACAAGGCATATCCTGAACCTGCTGAGATGATACTCGCCACGCCCCGTGAGATAATTTCGCTCATCATGGATGGACATCTTTCCTGCGGAATGGTGTCACTGGTGGAATATTTCAACCACAGGGATATTCTTGATCTTGAGAAATCTGCAGTTATTTCATCACGCGGTCCGGTGATCTCAACTCTTCTTGTTTCCCGTGGTTCCAGGCCTCACAACGGTATGAAGATCGCGGTCACGCGGCACACCAGAACAACCGAGATGTACCTGAAATATATCCTGCAGTGTGAAGGTATTGAGTATGAAACAAGGCAAAGCAGCTCCACTGAGGCACAGGATCTTCTCAATGAAGCTGAATTCGCTCTGGTAATAGGGGATGAAGCGCTGAAGGCTTTCAGTGGTGGGCTCAGAATTATATGGGACATTGGATACGAATTTAACCGAATCAGCTCCCATGCCCCAGTTTTTGCAGTAACAGTGAGGAGAAAAGAGTCTGACTGTACCACGGAAATATCGCATCTGAACACTGCCATGCTGCGTGCACATGAATTCAGAGAGAGATGTGCAACTGAGTCTTCAAGGAACCTTGGAATTCCGCAGACAGTATTGAGGCGTTATTATTCACTTGTCAGGTATGAGTTCACCACAGAAACCTCAAAGTCAATTGACTTTGCATCGTCAATAGCCCATGAATTCTACGGGACTGAGCCCTGAAACCGGATTTATTCCCGCCTCTGAACCGTCAGACAGGGATTCAACATGGGCCCTGAACAGATTTATTTAGGCGTTTTGCCTTACGTCAACATGTTCACGGATAAATTCCAGCAGATAAGAGAAGCTCTCACATATGACGATGTCCTTCTCATCCCTTCAAGGACTTCAGTGGAGCCACGAGAGGTAAACATATCATCGAATTTTTCAAGGCATATAAAACTGAAGGTCCCCATAGTCAGCTCTCCCATGGACACCGTGACTGAAAGCGGAATGGCAATGGCCATGGCAAAACAGGGTGCCCTTGGAATAATTCACAGGAACATCACAATGAACCAGCAGATTGGTTTCGTCAGAAGAGTCAAGAGAGAGGAGACCATTATAATCAGAAATGTGCACACGGTTTCTCCGGAAACAACAATAGATGATCTCAGGGATATAATGAGAACTAAGAACATCGGGGGTCTTCCGGTGGTTTCTGGCGAAAAACTGGTCGGCATAGTGACCCGCAGGGACCTAGATTTTGCCGGAAAGGGCAGAAAGACAGTGGAGGATATAATGATCCGGAAAGTTATCTCTGCCAACGACAATATACCAATAGAGGAAGCAGTAGAGATCCTGCACAGGAACCGGATCGAAAAACTCCCCCTGGTGGACCGGAACGGAAGGGTAGTAGGACTAATAACCGCCAAGGACATAAGAAACAGGGAGAAATTTCCCGAAGCCAGCAGGGATGAAAACGGTCAGCTTTTGGTAGGTGCTGCAGTGGGGCCATTTGATCTGGAGAGAGCACAGGCACTTGAGAAAGAGGGTGTGGATGCCATTGTGGTTGATACTGCCCACGCGCATAACGAGAACGTTCTCAATTCCATCAAGAAGATGAGGAAACTGGTATCAGTGGATATAGTTGCAGGGAATATTGCCACAGCGGAGGCGGCAGAAGATCTAATATCACTGGATGTGGATGGGCTGAGAGTTGGAATCGGGCCCGGTTCAATATGCACAACGAGGATCATTGCTGGAATTGGCGTTCCACAGATTACTGCTATTTCAGATGTGGCGGAGGTTGCATCGAAGCATGGTGTTCCGGTTATTGCCGATGGCGGAATCCGGTTTTCAGGGGACATTGTGAAAGCCATAGCAGCAGGCGCAGACGCAGTAATGCTTGGCTCTATTTTCGCTGGAACGGAAGAAAGCCCCGGATCCGAGATGATAATGAATGGGAGAAAATACAAAGCTTACAGGGGTATGGGGTCACTCGGTGCCATACAGACCGGAATATCCGACCGCTATGGAAAGATCGGATCAAACAAATTTGTTGCAGAAGGTGTTGAGGGAGCGGTACCGTTCAAGGGGAGAGTCGATGAGGTTTTATTCCAGCTCACAGGAGGCATGAAATCAGGAATGGGCTATGTGGGAGCAAGGGACATCAGTGAACTCAAGGCCAAGTCGCGGTTTGTGAAGATCACATCCAGCGGTCTGAGAGAGAGCCATCCACATGACATAAGGATAGTAAGTGAACCTCCCAATTACCAGATTTATCAGGTTTAAAGGGAGTAAGCTTCCCATCTGTTTATATTCCAGAATTCAATGGTCTTACTATGGTGAAGAAATCCATGGTAATTGCTGCACTTGCTGTAGTTACTGTGGCAATGCTTACTGTACCTGCGGTTAACGCAACTTCAGTTACAGTTTCCCTGAACCCTAAAAGTGACAGCGCAACAGTCGACGCCTATTTCAATTCTACGCTTACAGTAAATGTATCCAGCACTGCGTCACTCTTATCAAACTTGATCAAAGAAATGCCCGGAATCCTTCCGCGCAATGTATCATTTGGCGGAAGTATTTCCAATCATTCTAATGGTTTCCTGGCAGTTAATTCATCCCTTCAGGAAAAAGACAAGAGTGTCATTCTGAAGACCCTGTCATACAATCTCGCCAGCAGCGTTTCGAATTTATCCACAGACAGATACAGTGTTATGGTCATCAGCACTTCTGCAGAGCTGGCAATGAATATCAGTGGAATTTTCAACAATAACAGGGTGAACCTTTCTTGGAGATCGTTCAATGTTACAAATGGCGTGGACATCAGCGGAAGTTATAACGGAATTGTCAGAGTCAATAACACCAGCGTGAATGTTTTCAACCTTTCAGCATTTCAGGTTTCCCTGACGCGGTGGTCGAGAACGTATGACGCGGCCACAAATGTAACCACATTCAGTTACAACGCAGGCACAACTGGCAACTATTCATGGACCTTAAATGACAGAAGCGTGAATATTTCACTGCGTATAGATCCTTCCTATACCATTGCAACTCCCGGATATGCCATCGCATCTTCAAACAATGTCACTCTCACAGCTCCACCCAGATCGTCTTCAGTTGCATACTACGTTATTGCCACAATCCTTGTGATAGGGGCAGCGGTATCATTCTATTTTGCCAGGAGAAGGCACTGACCCGGTGCATTCCCCCTGTCAAATTCATTGTGCCGTCAGAATATCAAATAAAGGATAAATCGGACATTCTTTTAAAATATATCTGGATCATTCAGTAAAACACCTTTACCGAGTGCAGTTCCAGCACACTGTTGCTTATGCCATCCTGTATGTCATTCATGAGACGGAAAATTCTTGCAAAGTTGTCCTTGAATCTTTCCATCCTCTTTGGATTTCGCAAGATTGCTGCAGGATGGTACTGTGGGGCAAGTATGTGCCCTGAAAGATACATGAATCGCCCCTCAACCTCTGATATTTTTCCCAGGTTTGATCCTAGTATCAGTGATACTGATTTAATTGCAGTATTGCCCATGGGAACAATGATACGAGGCCTGAGTGCACTTATTTCCCTCTTCAGGTAATCGGAGCACTCCCTAATTTCTCCCATTTTTGGCGATTTTCCTATCATCGGCCGGCACCTCACAGAATTTGTTATGTACAGTTCATGGGGAAGAATTCCGGCATATTCAAGTGCCCTGTTCAGAAGCTGGCCACTCCTGCCTACAAATGGTTTACCAACCTCATCTTCCCTGGCTCCGGGCGCCTCACCAATTATCATGATCCTCGGTAAATCACTGCCAAAGCCACAGACAGCAGTCTTTCTGGAAAGGTACAGATCACACTTCTTGCACATGGATATTTCCGAACAAAGATCACGTAGTTCCTGCATCTTCGGGACTTCATGGAGAGGGACCTATAAAACTCTTCAGCACACAATAATGATTGTGGTTCACCGGCGTCAGGCTTCTTCACTGCTCACATCTGCCATCTTCTCATTTCGGGCAGATTTACTCTTCCAGGAGCTCATGAAAATCCCTACGCCAATCAGTGCAAATCCGCCGTAGGTGAACAATGTGTTGTTTTCCTTAAGGATGAAATAGCTGAAAATTATTGACAGAGCTGGAACTGTAAAAAAGAATGCAGAGATCTCAGACACAGAATATTTGGTGTAAAGCCTTATGTATATCCAGTAGGCGATCGATGTACTGAGTGCCCCCATGTAGATCATTATTATGAGGAATTGTGGAGTCAGCATTGAAAAATTCACAAGATGAAGCGGAAAAACGAATGCAGCAACGATAGGTAGCGCATAAAGAAACTGCAGGGAGTTAACAGTCATGCTTCCCACATCGAGGAGGTACTTGCGGAAAAATATGGTTGCAAGTGACCAGCTGATAGCGGCCAGAATCAGCAGCACCAGTCCAAGTCCAGGTTTTACGAAGAGCTGCTGAACAAAAATAAGAATGAGCCCGGCAAAGCCAACTGCCGTTCCAGCTATCCTTGCCCTGGAAAGTTTTTCTCCCAGCAGCATTGCCGAAAGGGCGATTGTAATTACCGGATATGAATAAATCACGATTGAAGAAAGTGCAGAACTCTCAGTGGATTCGCCCACGAACCAGAATCCCATGAAAAAAATGAGGTTGAGGAGAGAAAAAACAAGAATCTTCAGATTTGTCCCAAGGTCACGCGGAAAGTGAATACCCTTCCTGAAAATTATGAAGGATGTTATGGCCGCGAAGAATATCCGAAAAAAGAGTAAAGATAATGAGGACTGGTAAATAATGGCGAATTTCACAAGCGGGTAATTCAGGGCCCAGAATGAGGCCATTGCAATAAAAGCGCCAGTATCTCCCGCTTTGGACACGTCACTTACATTAACTTCAACAATAAATCCTTATTGTGTGAGCAGGGTAATCAGATGACACTAAAGGGTTAAGTAAACTAGGGTCATCTGGCAATCATGCCGGATCAGCTTTTCAGCGACAGAGTCTCGATCCTGGAGTATTTCCACAAGCATGGAATTCTTGTCTCGCCGCAGGCGCTGAACATCATACTGGAAAGGAGCATGGGGTCCCTTATACCAAGGCTCCTCTCTCAGGACGTTGAATCTTCTGGGTATATTGATGATAAAACAGTGAGAAAGCTGATCCGTGGGGAACAGAAAACTCAGAGAATGGATTATGAGGTCAATCTGCCGGACATAAGGGTGAACAGCACTGTTGAGGACTTCCGGAAAATGTTCGTAAGCAGGTATGAGAAACTGCGCAAGATCGTATCTCTTTCAGGGACCATGCGCGGTTCCATGGACATAAGAACCGCCAAGAAGACATACGGCGAGGTAAAAATCGTTGGCATGGTATCTTCAGTTGATATCACCAGAAATGGTCATAAACGGGTCCTGCTTGAAGATATGGACGACAGCATCCAGGCAATAATCATGAAGGATAAGGGACTGTCCAATGAACTTATACTTCAGGATGAGGTCATAGGCGTGGTCGGGTCGGTCAGCCGGGGACCCGGAGAACCTGTACTGTTTCCAAACGAAATTGTCAGGCCGGATATACCATACCGTGTCATAGAAGATACTGGAAAGGAGCCGGTATATGTGGCATCGCTATCGGATATTCATGTTGGCTCAAAGACCTTCAGGAAGGATGATTTCCGAAGGTTACTGAACTGGATAAAGTCATCCGATGGGGAAGCAGCAAACCTGAAGTATCTCATTCTGAGTGGGGATGTGGTTGATGGTATCGGAGTTTACCCGGGACAGGAAGACGATCTTGAACTCATAAACCCATCGGAACAGTACGGAAAGCTTGGCGAATACCTTAACGAGATTCCCGAAGATATCCAGATTTTTGTAATGCCCGGCAATCATGATGTGGTGCGACTTGCAGAACCTCAGCCCTATTTTACCGGAAAGCTGAAGGAAATTTTTCCTGAAAACGCTGTCATGCTGCCCAATCCATTCAACCTGAAGCTTGAGGGAAGGAACGTTCTGCTTTATCATGGGATGTCTCTAAATGACATGATTGAGCTTGTTCCCGGGGCCAACTACACATCCATTGGTAAGGCCATAGAAGAAATGCTGAAGAGAAGGCACCTTGCTCCAAAATATGGTGGGAAAACACCGCTCATCCCATCACCTAATGACTATCATGTCATTGAGGAAGTTCCGGATATTTTCATAACCGGACATATACATTCCCATTACCTTGGGAATTACAGGGGAGTAAGGTATGTTAACTCATCAACATGGCAGTCACAGACGGACTACCAGAAAATGATGAATTTTTCTCCAAATCCTTCAATAATGACAATGTTTGATCTTCATTCAAGATCTACCGTGATAAAAAATTTTGAAAACCCCTGACTGATGAATCAGAATGTTTTCTTAATTATCTCCTCAATTTCCTTTCTGAACGTACCCACAAAGTCTGATACTGCCTCGTCCTTTATGGAACTGGGCGTGCTGATAAGGCCTATCTCCGCAGTGACTTTGGCCATTCTTGCCATGGCATCATATTCTTTGAATTTGCTCTCCATGAATTTTTCAAGTATGCCCATAATCTCGTTCTTGATCTCCTCATTCTGGTTTATCTTCCTCTTAAGATATTCCTTCACAAGATCCTTGATAATCTCATGAAGAGCCTCGAAATAAAGATCCTCCGAGGGCATTGCCTTGAAGAAGTTGCTAAGGTATTTTTCAATGTCTTCTGCCACATATCATCAGTCAATCTTTGTAGATAAATTCTGCCATCAGGTCTCTTATTTGCATTTCAGTTTAGTGATGTCTGTCATTAAAGATTCTGGCCAAAGAAAATACGCACTGGATGGTTAAAGATAAATAAAACCATTGGATATGGAAGAACTCACTGCCTTTCAATCTAGGTTCAGTGACTACTGGCTTGCAGAAATTTCAGAGGTGTAACATTGAAGAGAAGTTCAAGAGACTGGAAAAAGCGCGGTAAAATGCGCTGGAAATGGAGAAAAAAGAGAATTCGAAGACTGAAGAGAGAACGAAAGGCAAACAGAGAGTAATGGGAGCATGGGGTAATCAGGCCATCCTAGCGGGCTCCAGTCAGGTTATGATTAACTATGGGTCACCTGAATTTATGATGAGTGACTGGAACTATGAACCAGGAAGAGACCCGTAGATCTGGGTTCGAATCCCAGTGCTCCCACTGGATATCACCAATTTTTTCTCAACATGAAT
>JAVYSG010000047.1:0-6792 GCA_038729325.1 Thermoplasmataceae archaeon
ACCATGTGGTACTTTCAACCTGCAACAGGGTCGAAATCTATTTCACAACATCTGACGGTGATGCAATTCATGGAGATTTGAATGGTGGAATTTACCTGGATGGCATGGATGCAGTATCACATCTTTTCAGGGTGGCATCAGGTCTGGAATCCATGTCACTCGGTGAGCACGAGATACTGGCTCAGGTCAAGAGTTCATATGAAAGATATGGTGAGATGAAAAGGACTGACAAACTTATCTCCCTAATATTCAGGAAAGCCATAAGCACAGGGAAAATGGCAAGGGAGAGAACAAGTATCTCAAGGGGAAAAACGTCTATTCCTGTGATCGCACTTGATATGGCTGCAGGGATCAAACCAATTCAGGAATCTTCCGTTCTTGTCATAGGAATGGGACAGATGGCTGAAACTTTCTTACGGTATCTTGTTAAGACACCTCCAGCTGAACTTATAATTGCCGGACGTAACAGTAATTTAGGTGAGGAAATTGCCAGGCGATATGGTGGGTCATACGTTAACACGGACAGATTGTCTGAGGTGGTGAACCACTGTGACGTTGTTATAACTGCAACTTCTTCAAAATCTATCCTGATACATTCTGGCGACATTTCCAGGCCAGGGCTTCAGGTATTCGTAGATATATCAAATCCCATAAATATAGATCAGGCAGTGAGATATATTCCGGAAAAGGTGGTTATCGACCTCAAGACAGTTGAAAGCATAGCTTCCCGGAACAGGGAAGCAAAAATGTCTGAGATTCCAAAAGTAGAAGCCATAATCAGTGAGACACTGGTTGCGTTCTCTAAAAAATTGATTGAGTTCCAGGCTGAGGAATTCATTACAAGATCATATTCATTTGCGGAAGAAATAACAAGAAACGAGGTAGACAGACTCCTTGAAGAGATCAGAAAAGGGAGGGATCCGGATGAAGTGAGTTTGAAGATGGTTAACTCTCTTGTTAAAAAACTGCTGGGACGGTACACTTTGACGCTTCGAGATGCCGCATTAAAACGTGATTCTGAAAAATTGAAAATTATCAGTTCTGCATTTCTGGACGACGGAACCAATTCATGAAATTGATTTCAGCCCCTCTCTAGCCGCTTCCACAACCTTCTCCAGATCGTCAGAGGAATGCTCAGAACTCGTGAAACAGGCTTCAAATTGCGATTTTGGTATGAATACACCATTGTTAAGCATAGTGTTAAAGAACTGCTTATAACGGTCGGTGCGCGATCTCATTGCAGTTGCTCCATCTGTAACCTCCAGGTTGTTGAAGAAAACCGTGAACATGGTGCCAGAACTGTTAAATTTGATATCTATACCCTTTTTTCCGGCGAAGTCGGTCACTTCGCCTTCCAGTTTCTGCACGTATGATGACATTCTGGAATAGTCAACCTTATTCAGTTCCTGCAGTGTTGCATATCCTGCAGCCATCGCAAGAGGGCTTCCTGAGAATGTGCCCTGCTGGTAAAATGGTCCGCTTGGAGCAACATCCTGCATTATGTCGCGACGGCCACCGAACATTCCGACAGGAAGTCCACCTCCTATTATCTTTCCAAGTGTTGTGAGGTCAGGTTTTACCCCGACTATATCCTGATATCCTCCATAGGACGATCGGAATCCGGTTATGACTTCATCGAAAATGAGGATTGATCCAGCATCCTCTGTGAGTTCCCTTGAAGCCTTGAGAAATTCCGCATCAGGGGGTACAACCCCAACATTTCCAAGAACAGGTTCTGTAATGAAAGCTGCAATCCTCTGGCCCAGATGCTTGAAGGCCATTTCAAGACCCGGCACATCATTGAAACCGATTTCCAGCGTTGAATATCTGGCAGGTTCACTACCCTCTCTGTACGGTGTTGCGGACAGGGCAATGTCATGGGCACCGTGGAATCCACCAGAAACCTTAAGGATCAGGTCTCTTCCGGTATGGTGCCTTGCAAGTCTCAGGGCGTGCATGGTTGCTTCTGTGCCAGAATTTGTGAATCTCATCATTTCTATTGAAGGAATTGCTTTTTTTATGGTTTTTCCAAGCTGAATCTCACCTTCTGATGGGGCACCAAAGAGTATTCCGCGTTCCATCTGATTCTGCAGGGCTTTCTTCACCTTTTCGTTTCCGTGTCCCAGAATAAGGGGGCCAAATGCAAGGCAATGATCAATATATTCCCTGCCATCGGCATCATAAATCCTGGAACCGGAAGCTGATCTGATGAACCGGGGGTATGGTTCATAGAAACGAACAGGTGAATTCACTCCACCTGGAAAAATATCTCTCGATTCTTTATATAATGATTCTGAAGACATGGTGAGAAATCAATACCTGAGATTTAGCTTCTTTCATCGAAATTTTATGAATTTATGGGCAAAAAACCCGATACCTTCAGTAATGAGACGAATTCCTTAATTCTTCTGCATTGCAAATATATGGGCATTCAACTACAGAGTTCCCTTTGAGAAGGTTGTGCATGAAAAATATTCATGCAACCATTGATCTGAATGGGCTGAGCCATGTGGTCATGAATGTCTCATTTCCACAATCCATGGAGAGGAATGGATTAATGGCACATACAGATTGCATGCAGACATGGATGTCCGCAGGATGGGCACTGAAACACGCTGTGAAGCAAATTTCATAATTGGGGGAAACCCAAAACCCGCTTATATGTTCCTGCAAAACCGTCCGGACAGTGAGGGATGAAAGCGAAAAGAAATCAAGAACAGGAATCCCGGAGGCTTTAACTGGAGGAGTATGTCCTCCGGCCATTCCTCAGCAAGAATTATTGGGAAACGTGAGGTCAAAAGTCATATTAATTACCACTCATGCAATGGGACTGCAAATGGTAAATGAGAAATCCTTTGTTGAGGAAGCAATGGAAGAGATCAGAACAAAACTTGTGGATCGTGGTATCCTGGCATGCTCTGGCGGACAGGACAGCACACTTCTTGCTGTCCTTGCCAACAGGGCTGCCGGAGAGAGAGTCCTTACAGTGTTTGTTGACACCGGCCTTCTCAGGAAGGGCGAACGTGAAAGAGTTGAAACCATTTTCAGGAGATTTTCCCTGAACTATCATATCATTGATGCCTCAGATCGCTTTCTGTCAGCTCTGAAGGGCATAACAGACCCTGAACAGAAGAGGAAGATTATCGGAAAAGTATTCATAGATGTCTTTGAAGAAGAAGCAAGTGAGTATGGTGCTAGGTTCCTCCTGCAGGGAACAATTGCCCCAGATTGGATCGAGAGTGGCGGCAGTGTCAGGGAAGTTATAAAGAGCCATCATAACGTGGGTGGCCTCCCTGAGAAAATGAACCTGAAGCTCATAGAACCGCTCAGGGACCTGTACAAGGATGAGATTAGAGACATCTCACGTTACGTGGGACTCGACACAGATATACAGCCATTTCCCGGACCTGGGCTTGCTGTACGCATAATCGGAGAGGTTAACCGGGAAAAGGCCGATCTCCTGAGAGATGTAACAGAGATAGTGGAACGTGGCGTAAGAGAGGAATATGCAGAAACATCCGGCAGACCATGGCAGTACTTTGCAGTGCTCCTGCCTGTTAAAAGCACGGGCATACACGGTGATAAGAGGACATACGGATATACAGTAGCAATAAGGATGATAGACACTGGAGATGCAATGAGCGGAACATTCACGAGACCTTCATGGGACTTCATGGATAGACTTTCTACTGAGATAACCAATGAGGTGAAGGGAATCAACCGTGTTGTTTACGATGTCACAAATAAACCGCCGGCCACAATTGAATGGGAGTGAAAACTTCAGGTTGTCAGGTAATTTAAATATATGGCGAAGCATTGTGGGTAGTTATCATTAAAGGGATATCATGACAGAAGAGGAATTATTGCTTTCGGAAGAGGAATACCAGAAATCCGGCATTCACATAGGAACACAGGTCAAGTCAAAGGACATGCAGGAGTACATCTTCAAGATCAGGAACGACGGTCTTTATATTCTTGATATTAAGAAGACAAACAGCAAGCTAATAGTTGCAGGAAAGATGCTGTCCAGGTTCAAGCCTTCCGAGATATTGGTTGTTGCACAGAGGCAGTATGCATTCAAACCAGTCACAAAGTTTTCAGAAGTGGTTGGGGCAGAATCCATAGTTGGAAGGTTCATACCGGGCACTCTTACCAACCCGCAGCTGTCCAGTTACAGAGAGGCAAAGGTGATTATAATAACCGACCCACTGGCAGACACACAGGTAATGAAAGAGGCAAAGAGGGTTGGAGTGCCAATAGTAGCACTATGCGATGCAAACAACAAGACTGATTTCGTTGACCTTATAATACCCACAAACAACAAGGGGAGAAGATCTCTGGCAGTGATATACTGGCTTCTTGCTAGGGAGATTCTGAAAAATCGCGGTACAATAAGGGATTATTCAGAGTTCAACTACTCTATTGACGATTTCGAATCCCAGATCTGATCACCATTCAGGAAAGGGTCCCTGACCCTTATGATTTTTACATAAGCAGTTTCAGAACCGGATTTACCTGCAAATACCATTTCTTTCCTGACGCCCTGAGCCACTCTTACTGCCCTGCTTATTTTGTACCATTCTTCAGTCTCCTGGAGCACATGTACAAGGAACTCCGCATGGGCATCAATGTTAACTCCGTAAACCCTGAAATTTGCCCCGTACTTGAATCCTGTTCTCACAATGAAGCCTCTTGCCACCAGATCACGGAAAACAGTCATTGTGAGGTTTTCATTATCAACTTCAGTTCCGGATAGAAGTGCAGATTCATATTCGTTCAGGAGCCTGATATTCCCAATAGTTGTCCCCATCCAGTCCGGGATGCCACTATCTTCCGATGCAGGAGTGCCTTTCAGATCAACAATGGTCACGGGACCGCCAAGCACGGTTCTGACACTACCTTCCGGCTCGAACCGTCTTGCGATGAACATTGTGATATCATGATCATCATCTATGGCTGCATAGAGTGAGTCATTGCCAGATGCAAGCTGAGAAAATGAGATGGTGCGGTCTTCTCTGACAGTGGTTACCGGGCCCATGTACGCCTCACGCGGAGTCTTTCTGTAATACATGGAATTGTTCTCAACCTTTACCTGAAACCCTTTGGATTTAAGCAGCTGAAACAGGTAGAAACGATCAGTAAACCCTGGCGGCTGATCAAATGCTCTTATCAGGGAGAGGAGGCTTCTCATGGATGGATTTTCGGCGGTGATCCGTCCCTTAATAACAAGATAGAGTGCCTCATACGGGTCCAGATAAAGAATTCCGGAAATTATCCTGCCCAACCTGTATTTGCTCTGAATATGGGAGGGACCTTTACCATCCTCAATGTAAAAGACAATTTTCTCGCATATGGCCCTATGCGGTTCGCTGTCTCTTTGCATAAAATCTCTCCGCAAGGCTGCCGGTGATACTGTTCAGCAGTTCCGGTATGCCTTCACCCGTCCGCGAGGATACCATAACGTAGTCGACTTTTTCCTTCTTTGCGATCTTTTCAATATCCTCTGTCCAGATCCCGGCTTCATACTTCATGTCAGATTTTGTTCCCACAAGCAATACCTGAGGTTTCTTCTCAAAGGTTTTGGCATACTTAACTATGTCATGGGCAAAATCCAGCGAAGCAGGGTTTGTGACATCCACAAGTACCAGTATTATATTTGATCCTGGAAGAAATCTCTCCGCTTCAGGCCCGTCCGATATCTCCTGAAGCAGGAGATCAGCCGATATCCTGTCACCGTCCCGATCAACAACGAGGCGCTTCCTTGAGAGCAGTTTTGATGCTGAACCGGGGCTGTCAGAATCGTATACCACCCGGGATATAAGAGCACTTTTGCCGGTTCCCTTGCCTCCGGCAACACTGATTTTCCAGGCGACGCGATCCATGACCATTGGCAATTGATTAGGAGGATTTTCTTATAGTTTTTGCTGGTAAAATCTCAGTTCCTTGCAGATTGCCGAAATGAGATGGAAAATTACAAATACATGATATCCCAGTTCGATATTCTCATGGAAATATCATAAAATTTTCGCACCTGCGGAGAAAAAGACCCTTATTTTTGAGGTAACCTACGCAGTTCTGTAATTTCCGACGTTTTGACGCTATTCAATATTTGTTATTGATTACTTTTCGTGAGGGATGCCATGCTGGCAAGTTTCGGTGTAATATAATGTTGACCTTGTAAAACGCTGGCTCTGACAGTGATTCGCACTGAATAGGTTTATTAACTTTTTGGGCATACTTGTGCGGTGACATTATGGAATTCAAGTTTTCAGATAACCTGAAAAATATGAAGCCCTCCGAAATAAGAGAACTCCTAAAGTATGCGACCAACAAGAATCTGATATCTTTTGGTGGTGGCATGCCAAATCCTGAAACTTTTCCGATGGCAGACATCAAGTCAATAATGGATGACGTCATGGATAAGTATGGGGAAATTGCTCTGCAGTATGGAAATACGGGGGGTCTCAATGAACTTCGCACAGAAATAGTTCGACTTGTCAGGGAAACTGAAAACATAAAGAGTTCAGAATCGCAGGTGCTTGTCACCGCAGGGTCGCAGCAGGGACTTTATGAATTGTCGAAAATATTTGTGAATCCTGGTGATACAATAATCACGGAGGAACCGACCTACGTCGGTGCAATATCTGCTTTTGATGCAAATAAGGCCGAAATGCACTCCATTCCAATGGATGATAATGGACTTAAAACAGAACTTGCTGAAGCCGAAATAAAGAAACTGATATCAAAGGGAAGGAAACCGAAATTCATCTACACAATTCCAACATTCCAGAA
>JAVYSG010000047.1:6892-9465 GCA_038729325.1 Thermoplasmataceae archaeon
GGGCATATGCTGATGCTTGACGCCGCAATCAGAACAGGGAATCATCTCATTGTGGGTCTTGCATCAGATGATTTTTTAAAGAGGCATAAGGCATACGATGCACCGAAATATTCGGTCAGAAAGCGCTCGCTTGATAATTATATTTCCCGCTTCACATCTGACTACGAGATTTATCCACTTGATTCGAGAAATGGAAATGCGGACATTTCACCTGAGTATGATACGATAGTCGTTTCGAAGGAAACACGCGCACAGGCCGAGGCAATAAACACCTCAAGGATGCAGAAAGGGCTCCAGCCACTCAAGATAATAGAGGTACCCATAGCTCTTGCTGAGGATCTTTTTCCAATAAGTTCCAGCAGGATAGTGAAAGGTGAAATCAGGGCAAACGGTCGCAGGGTGACACCAATCCTCTTGGGAATATCAACTGCAAACAGCCTCAAGGTCATGGCCCTTGACAGGTATATTTCCGGACTGATGAGAAATTATGAGATCTTTCGCAATCAGGATTATGAGCTTGAGACAGATCAGCCGCTTGGAAACGACACCCAGGTAAGTGCTCTCAAGAGGGCACAGGCTGCTCTCGGGTCACGTGATTATGGGATAGGTGTTGAATCGGGCGTATACATGGATCGCATTACTGGAACTGTGATTGACATACATTACTGTGTGGTCATAGACAGATATTCCAGGGTTACTGTGGGAACCAGTAGTGGGTTCGCGGTCCCTCCTGAAATCATAGGGGGCATCAGGAAAGGGCTTACCGAATCTCAGGCTTTTGTTGAACGTTATGGCGGCACAGATCCAGGATCAACTTCCGGTATAGCAGGAATAATTTCAGGAAACAGGATCACAAGAGAGGAACTTGTCTACGAGGCAATAAGGAATGCATTCATTCCGAGAACCGGTGCTTCATTCTATGGCCTGGATGAGAAAATTCAGTGAATTATGGATGCCTAAGTGTTCCATGGAATGAATCCGATGGGCCTTTAAAAGTGTTCCTGCACATCTACATAACGGTTAAGTACGGGAACGCCATTAAAAACAGAAAATAATGGTAACTAAGGAAGAAATTCTGGAGCAACTGAAGCAGGTTTCAGATCCAGAAATAGGCATGGATGTTGTTAACCTCGGTCTCGTTTATGACGTTGAGATCAACGGTGACAGGGTGTACATTAAGATGACAATGACTGCCCCCACATGCCCTGTTACACCATGGATACTTTCTGAGGCTCAGAGAATAGTAGAGAACATGGAGGGCGTTGAGGCGGCAGATATAGAACTTGTATGGGATCCTCCATGGAATCCCTCCATGATGACAGATGAAGCCAAGGAAGCCCTGAACATGACATAGGATTGTCGACTGCCGGAAAACTCTGTCAACATTTTTGCAAACGTTTGCAGGTTCTTATTCCCTGATTTATGATATGGAGCATGTTGCGCAATTAAACGACGCACCTTTAAATACCCTTTTTATATAGTGAACGAAAGGGTTATTTATGAGCGAGAGAGAAAAGATTACAGTGGAAAACATCGTTGCCTCTACGTCACTGGCGGAACATCTTGATCTGAGCAGGATCGCGCTTGCGCTCGAAGGATCGGAATACGAGCCCGAGCAGTTTCCAGGTCTTATATACCGCCTGCATGAACCAAAGACTGCTGTCCTTATATTCAGAAGCGGAAAGGTGAACTGTACCGGTGCAAAGAATCTTGCAAATGTTAAACTCACAATCGACACAATAATCCAGAAGCTGAAGAAAGCTGGCATTGAAGTATATGACAACCCGGACATTGTTGTCCAGAACATCGTTGCTGTCTACGACCTTGAGGCGGAACTGAACCTTACGGATATTGCCATGTCACTCGGGCTGGAGAACGTGGAATATGAACCTGAACAATTTCCGGGCCTTGTCTACAGAGTTGAGGAGCCAAAGGTCGTGCTTCTGCTGTTCGGTTCTGGAAAGGTGGTCTGCACTGGAGCCAAAGAGGAAAGCGAAATTGAGCAGGCTGTCATTAAGGTGAAGAAGGAGCTTCAGAAAGTAGGCCTCATCTGATCACCAGGTCATGTTATTTTTCAGAATTTCCCTTATGAAAGATGTTGCATAAATCCCTCTGCCGAGGCTGAATTCCATAACACCGTAATTTTCAGTGGAAAAGTCAGACGGAATGCAGGATACAACTCTCCTTTCTCCAGATGATGAAAATTCAGGATAAGATCGAAGCCGGAACATGCCGGGATTTATGCCTTCTTCATCAAGGAGATCTTTTTCAAATTCACCCTGCGGACCATCAGTAAACACAGTATCAAACCCTATAAGTGGTGCTGTAGGCCTGAGGCGATTCTGTTTCACTGAAGTTTCAAGGATCCCGCGGTTCATGGAGTTCACTCCAATCTCCCTGGTGCTGTCGCTGTTGAAAAGTCCATCAACCGGGTAGAGAATATCACCGTCATTAACTGAGTTTATCCCCAGATATCTGATTCGCATGGATACAATCCTGTTGAAGAGATATGACTGGTATGCATGAACAAACATCATTCCAAGATTCTTTGGGAATGCTGCCAGTGATCCCTT
>JAVYSG010000048.1:0-9290 GCA_038729325.1 Thermoplasmataceae archaeon
TTCAATAGGGAAGACGCACACAGGATTGTTCAAAACTCCTCCTTTGCAACGTCAAATGCACAGAGATTGTTCAGAGAGGGGAACAGCTGGAAGGATTCATACGCTGCTGTTGGTGAAATGCTGAAGAACGGCCAGCACCTGGATGAAATTGATCCTGAAGAGATCAGGAGCATCACCTCCGAAATGATCTGCAGGCTGAAATCAGAGATCACCGGTGCCAGGAGCATCATGGAGAAAAATTACCTCGATATAATAACGGAGGCCCGCTCAAAACAGTAAATTGCACTGGACTGTTACCCCGTCGCGCCATGCCACAGGCAATATCTGCATCCCATAATTCTCGTTAAATACAGTAACCTGAAATATTTTGGACTGACTGTCTGGAATCACATCAGGACAGGACGAGGTTTTCGTATGCCCTCACTCCATCCGACTTCTTAACAACAATGATGGTTTCGTTGGAACACGAGATGAGCTGAAGTATGTTAACGCTGACAGAATAGAGACGCTCGGTGATACGCATTACAAATCCAGGCACCTGCTCTATCTCCCTGGGCGACAGGATGTGTATTGCACTTACATCGCGCTCTATGGCAACCTGGCTGCCTGCCGGGAGTTTTCCGCTTCTGAGCTCATCCACTATATATACTACGGAATCTGTAAGATACGTGGCTGATATATAACTGACATTCAGTGTCTTCTGGGAGGTAAGAACAGTTATCTTATCCTGGAGAGTAACTTTACTCTGCATGAGCAGTTCCTCGACATGTGTGAAATCAGCTTTTCTCCTGCTGGATTCCTCCATGATCTTGTTGAGAGAATACCTTATACTGGCGGGACTGAGATCAGGATACTTCTCCCTGATTTCTTCAGCCAGTTTGCTTATGTTTATGATCCTGTCCTTAAGGAATGAATATGTTTCAGGTCTCAGCCTGAGGAACTGCCTGACTGTCGCCTCTACTGTCCCCCGTCCTTTTCGCGCTTGAGCCATATTATGGGGATTACAATTATCATATAATTTTTATCAGTCTTTCTGCAAAAATATCAGTAACAGGCATGCGTTGCGCATAATATATGGATTCTGCCAGAGTTTGATCCATTATAGTCATAAATCCATGAACTGGAAGAATTTGCTTTCACCGGGACTGCGATGAGCTTTCTCAGGATTAAGTTCAGAAAAAATATGGTATCCGTGGAAGGAATATTGAAACCTGACTGGAGCAGTGTAACGCAGATCAGAATCTCTGCTTCAATTATAATGCAGCGGCCAATGAGAAGCTTTTTCCCATGGAAGAATACAGATTCCAGATGCATTCAGAGAACCCGCGGAACGGAAACCTTTGAAGGATGCGCCATCACCGGAACCATCATTACTAATGGGTCTTAGCTGACAGACCATGTACCTCATGTTGCCCGAAACAACATGGAAGTATTTATCCGGATATGATATGCAGAGGAAATTGCTAATAACTGAGATATTTCACAGCATTCAGGGCGAAGGGCCCTATATGGGCATTCCCATGATGTTCATAAGAACAAACAGGTGCAATCTGAGATGCAGATGGTGTGATTCCACATACACATTCACAGATGGAAAGGAAGTTCCACTTCAGGAACTTGTGGAAACTGCGTCCGGCTGCATGGAGGAATGGGTATGCCTGACCGGAGGCGAACCGCTGCTTCAGAGGGAAGCACTGGATTTTGTAAGATCTGTAACCATGGCCGGAAAAAGTGTGCTCATAGAGACCAGCGGATCGCTTCCGGTTGATGAATACACAAAATTAGAAAACGTGGTTATCGACATGGATGTAAAGACTCCGTCGTCCGGAGAGGAAAAGAGCCTTAGGCTGAGCAATCTGGATTGCCTGAGAAAGACCGATTACATCAAGTTTGTAATTGCAGATGAAAAGGATTATGCCTTCGCAAGCAATTTTATTTTGCACAATGATCTGAGATGCGAAGCCGTATTCCAGCCTGCATGGGGAACTGAAATAAAATGGATAGCAGAATCGGTGCTGAAGGACCATCTCAGGGTCAGGGTACTTCCACAGCTTCACAAACTCATCTGGGGAGAAAGAAGGGGTGTATAAATGCCGTACGATGCAATATATTCCGGGAGGTTCTATTTCCAGGGTGAATTCAGGGACCTAGAAGTTGCCGTGAGTGATGGAGTTATATCACACATTGGGAAAGCCATAACAGGAGCGCCTGTAACAAAGCTGGAAGGCGGAATACTTCCTGCCGGGACTGACATACACGTTCACTTCAGGGACCCGGGAGAGACAGACAAGGAGGATTTTTCCACGGGCAGCCTTTCAGCCATATATGGCGGAACAACCACGGTTTATGATATGCCAAATAACATTGTACCTGTGTCAGACTATTCTGTCTTCCATGATAAACTCACTTCGGTTTCATCCAGATCTTACTGTGATTTTGGCCTGTATTCACTGTATAACGGAAAAAACATTGACCTCTTGAGTCCGGAGAGCAGCGGAATAAAGATATTCCTCGGAGGAAGCACAAACTCAACCGCAGTGAATCAGGTTCCTGAACAGGACCTTAAGATTATTGATTCCATGAATATACCGGTGGTTTTTCATGGAGAGGATGCAGCGTGTCTGAAGAGTCATTTCATTCCTGAGGAACACTCCCTTCTGGATCATGACCGGGCAAGGCCTGAGCAGTGTGAGGTAACCTCTGCGGAATTGATATCGGGGCTTCCACTGAAGAAGAAGATAATGGCTCACATAAGTACGCCCGAAAGCCTTTCAGCGATCAATGGCAAAGCCATCACAGAAGTCACACCTCACCATATATTCCTGAACAGTGAGATGGAACTTGGAAGCTGGGGTAAGGTTAACCCTCCACTCAGGTCCAGGGAGACGCAGCGCAGGCTCATGGATAGCTATTTCAGTGGACGTTTTGATATTCTTTCCTCGGATCATGCTCCCCACACGGAACACGAAAAGGAGGAATTCTTTCAGGCATCTTCAGGTATCATAGGAGTTGAGACCAGAATTCCAGTTATGCTGGCACTTGTTGCGAACAAAACAGTCCCGCTTGATCTTGTTTACCGGACTGCAATTGCAAATCCTGCCAGTGCAATGGGAATCCGGAAGGGCATGATACAGCTGGGTTATTTCGCAGACTTCATGGCTGTCAGGTTCAGTGATACCACCAGAGTGAACCAGGATCGCCTCCACTCCAAGACACCAATTTCGCCATTCAACGGTTTTCAGGCAGTCTTTCCCCACACAGTTGTTATGCGTGGAGACATAATTATTGATCATGGAGAACTCGCATCGGACAGGAATGGGAAATTTGCGGGAAAACTAAAATGAGTCCAGTGAAGAGAGAATTTCAGCAGAACCGTCGCCATGCCCTGATTTTGCCACATAATCCGCCCTTTTCTTCAGTTCTTCCTCTGCATTGGCGGGAACTGCTTTTCTGACGCCATCCACAAACATTGGAATGTCGTTCATATTATCACCAATCACAAGGACTTCCTCTGGCCTCAAGTTATATTTCTCCATAAGATAGTGAAGTGCAACTCCCTTATTCTGTCCCACGTTAAGAATGTGCCATGAAAATCCGCTGTCTGTTATTTCAACATTATAACGGGCAGACAGCTCAGATATCTCGTGTTCAAACGGACCCAGCAGATCAAAGCCCATGGAGCACAGGCGCCACTGGTTGGTCATTATCCCTCTTGCAAGCCCGTTCTTCTCTAGGTACCGGAAAAATGCTGCCGGCTTATCCATGGAAAAGAACTGAGTAATTTTCTCATCTATCATTGCTCCGCCATTCTCCGCAAACAGCGGTGCCTTCAGCCCCAGATATGTCCTGAATGTGTACATTACTGGAATCACGTTTCCACTGACAAGACTTACAATAACACCTTTTTCCTGAACATTTCTGATCTGTTCAGATGCCGATGATGAGAGTACACGCCTCCCGTCCGTTATGGTTCCGTCAATATCGCTGAGGACAAGCTTTATCATATAATTCCGTATCAATAATCCATTAATAATGGTGCACAGAAAACCTGAGATAAACCTTCATGCCATTGCTTTGGAAAGGATAGGAAACATGCACAGGATGGCTCTTGCAACAGTAAACTCCAATACTGACCTTTCCAGGGAATACATCTCACTGATGGAAAAAATCTCGTTCAGGCTTGACATAACACTTCCTGCCAACATAAAGCGGTCCTATTGCAAGAAATGCAAAAAACCCTACACATCCAGTGATACAGTAAGGCTGAAAAAGGGACTTGTTGAAATAAGATGCAGCAGCTGCGGGAATGTAAGGCGCATCCCCTATGGAATCAGTCACTGAGAGTTTCTATCTGGAAAAGGACCTTGAACCCCTCAAGGGTCGCCTGAATCTTGTCAGCGAACCATATTGAGTCCTCGGTCGTTGCGTTATCTCCCCACTCATAAATCATGTCCTGTTCACCTATGACTGGCTTGAAGCCAAGAGACCTCAACCTATTTATAACTTCACTGGGTTTTGCACCTTCGCTGGAAAATGTAACTTTCAGATAGGTTTTCATCGGTTTCGCGCCTTAATTATACGTAAATATAAATTCTTTTGCTGTGGAATAGCGAGTATGTCGAATATTAATCATAAATGGGCTGCAGGATTCCACCCAAAATTCGTCATACCCAGTTTCCCTGCCGAAATTATCCCATGTCAGTGACACAATTTGAGTGATATATTCATGCATGTCCCAAAGATATTTCGTCATGATTCAACCCCTTACTCCTGATCCTGGACAATGGTTCCAGTTATGGCATAATCCTGGGTCTCATACGGTTCAAGATGAGTGTTTATGCCAACGAAGTAGAACACCACTGCTATACCAGCCATCAGGAAGACGTCAAAGGGAAACTGGATTATGTCCAGGTTCATGCTGCCAACATAGGAGATAATCGGAACAGACACCAGTGTCAGGATGAACCATATTGAATTTTTAAGATCCACAGGAGTGGCTGATTTCTTCCAGAACAGGTACCCGAAAATTGCGAGGCCTGCAAGGGCCACTGCTGTCATGTAAAGGGTTGTGGGATATCCCGACCAGTAAATAAGCAGGACAGCCGAAATGTATGCTATGGGGGAAATAATGCCTGCCATGGGAAGGGTGAAATAACCATCCTTCGAAGCGGTGCCTATTTTACGTAACACAATAAGGGCAACCGGGCCGGAAGCATATGCGATTATGCTCAGATCAGAGTTCAGTGATACAAGATTCTGCCACGAAGGAGCAGGAATCAGGAATATGGCCATCAGAACCAGGTCAAAGACAAGTGCAATGGCCGGAACTGAATATTTGTTTAATTTTGAAAGAAAACGCGGGAAATAGCCCATATCACCCAGTGCGTACACAACCCTTGAAGTGGTGGTTTCATAAATAGCAGCTGTTCCCAGGGGAGATACCACACCATCACCGAGAAGTATTATTGCAAGCCATCCAATGCCAAGAGAAGTTGCAAGAACCACCATGGGACCTGAAGAGAAGCCGGATGTTGCCAGAGCAGGCCAGTCCCCGAAGCTTATGCCCGACCATGTCATGGAGCCGATAAATGCCACCTGAACCATTATGTAAATGGCAGCGGATATGGCCAGCCCGAGTATTATTGCTATGGGCACAGTCCTGCCAGGATTTTTGGCCTCCCCGGATAATTCAATTGCCTGCCTGAATCCGAGGAAAGAGAAAACTATGCCTGCATTGGGTATTGCCACAAATATTGATTCAGTGCCCTCAGCAAAAAATCCCCCGGCTGTGAAGTTTTTAATGGAAAAGAATGTCAAAACAAGGACTATTGCAGTCATGGCGGGTATGAAGATTTTGGCTAAGGCGATGTAACTGTTAGCGCTCGATATCGCCTTCACGCCAAAGCGGTTGATTACAAAGAAAACAACAAGAAAACCAAATGCAAGACCAATTCCTGGCATGGTCAGGTTTCCGGTCCTGGATATCAGGCCTCCAACCATGAAATTCATGTAGGTTACTGCGGCAACAGCCTCAAGAGGAGGTGTGGATACGTAACCAAGGAAAAGAGCCCAGCCGTTGATGGCGGATACAGATTTTCCGTGAGTCAGTTCCGGATATCGGGCTGCAGCCCCACCCATGGGTATCTTTCCTCCCAGTTCAGCATAAACAAGTGCCAGGGACAGGATCATCATTGCCCCAATTATCCACGAGAAAATTGAGGCGGGGCCGGCTATTGAGGAGGCGTAAAACTCCCCGAAAAGCCAACCAGATCCCACCATTCCGGTCACCGAAGCAAGTGTTAGATGAAATATTCCAAGCTGCCTGCGCAAAGCCATAAAACATCCCATCGATTCGTGCATTTAAAATATTCGTTTAAAAAAGGACATATTTTAACAATAAGTTTAAATTTGGACAACATTAACCATTTCAGGATAATTATATGAGGGAAAACAACACCGTAGCATCAAGAGTCAGAGAATACCTTGATCACAACCCTGATCTCTGGAAAGCTGTGGATATGGGTGTAATAAACTACAGTGCGCTGGCACGGACCATTTCCTCTGATGAAGGCATTGAAGGGGAGGATGCAATTGTGGCAGCCCTGAAGCGTATCCCTAAATCAGGCTACTCCGGGCGCAGGTTCAGGGAACTCATCAAATCATCAACCATCGAGACAAGATCAGGAATCACTGTCCTTATACTTCGACCTTCCACTGAGAATCTGAGAATGCTCATCAATGTCACCAGGAACATTGTGGAAAGTTACTCTGAATACAGAATTATCCAGGCAACTCAGGGATGTGGCCTGGTTATAGGAGATGATCTTTTTGTGAAAATAGGTTCCCTTATCCCAAAAAAAGAGATCATAGACGTGGAGCAGGGTCTGGCAGAATTCATAATAATCAGTCCCCCTGTGATTAAGGAGATGAAAGGCTATGTTTCATATGCCTCTTCAATGCTATCAAACAGGGGAATAAATATAGTTCAGATAGTGTCATTCTATACCGACATAACGTTCATACTGAGACCGAATGATGTTCTGAGCGCGTTGAAAATATTCATGAGTGAGAAGAGCCTCCCATGATTCGATCAGTCCTTCTCACCAGGCAGCTCATCCACTTCTTCCCTTTTGAGCTTGGACGGCCACCAGTTGTATTTCTTCAGGTAAAGCATTATTGCAGGTACAAAGAAAGGCCAGCTTACGAATGTATCTACAAGAACACCCAGTGCCAGTCCTATTCCAATTTCCTGGATTATGCCTATACCACTGAATGCCAGTGAGCCAAAAGTTGCAAACAGCAGAACTCCGAGAGTTATGATAACGCCTCCATTCTCTTCCAGGCTCACCCTGACTCCCTCCTCATCGGTCTTGCCCTTGTATGCTTCTTCCCGCACCCTTGTAACCATGAAGATATCGTAATCCAGGCCAACTGCCAGAAGCGTTATTACAGTGAACATGGGTAAAAATATCAGAATCGGGAGGCCTGCGTAATAGTGTACTGCGAGATATGTGATTGCAAGAGATATTATCACTGACGCAAGCACCATCAGTATAAGCCTCAGCGGAGTGAAAAGGCTGCTCAGCTGAATGAGAAGAACTGCAAAAATTGCTATTGCCAGAATGGGCACCATCTTTATGAAGCTCGAAAGAGTGTAAGAATAGGCGTTATTCAGGCCCTCTGTAATACCTCCAACATAAACTTTGTAATTAGAAGCTGTTCCCGAGATCAGTGAAGGAATATCATTCACAAATTTCGTGGAAGGGTTCAGCCATGCAAGTTCACTGAGCTGGTAATCTATTATGACATAACGGGAATCACTGCCAATATAGCTCTTCATCTCGGTAAGGTACTGGGAAATGTAAGAGGATCGTATGCCGGATAGATTTGCAGGAACGTAATTGCCATACGGATATGTTGGGCCGAATACCTCTGAAACGTGGCCGCTACTCAGGAGTTTCTGTTCGACCGCCGTTACTGAGTTTAATTCAGTCATGTTGAAAGCTGTCCCGTTGTAGACTGGGGACTGGAACTCCAGGATCACATAACCACGATCAAAGAAGTCACCGTTGAAACTGGAGTTTACAACCTTTATGGCCTGGATCCCACTGCTTGAAGGCACGAGATCAAAAACATTGAAATTTGACGGGGTCTCGAAATAAACATAGCTTGCCAGAAGCGATGCAACAACGAAAATTATCACAATTTTTCCCTTGTTTGCAATGACAGTACCGGCTATCTTCTTCATGGTTTTCTCGGCTGGCAGATGCTTTTCCGCGGAGATCTTCGAGGGCCAGAATAACTTTCTCTTGCCGCGGTTGAGAATTGCGAGAAGGAGAGTATTGGCAGCCAGTATTGTTACAACCACTCCAACAGCATTTGTAATGCCTGCATCACTGAAGATGGGCACATGAGAAAGGTACAGAACTATGTAGGATATGGCAACAGTAATCCCTGATGTGAAAACTGCATGTCCTGACCATTTCGCCGAAACAACAGATGGGTGTTCATTTCCTGATCTTAACTCCCTGCGGTATCTGGACATGATGTAAACGACATAGTCACTGGCAAGACCCAGTAGCAGGATAAGCAACAGTGTGGGTGTAATAAACGATACGGAACCATGCAGAATATACTTATAAAGCAGCCCGTTGAGCGCCATGGATACTTCTGCTGAAACACCAAATATCATCAATGGAAGAAACGCTGCCACTGGTGAAAGGAAGAATACGCCCACAATTATTACGGAAAGAACTATGCCTATAAACAGGGCCCTTTCCATGCCGCTTATGGATTCGGATCCAAGCTGAGAACTGAGAGCTGAAGAGCCTGCCAGATACGCCCCAAATCCGCTTACACCATGGAAAGCATCCGTGTATATACTCGTGACCTTATCTGTCTGAGATAATGAAAGATTTGCGCTGACCAGCAGAATTGTTATTACAGTGGAATTGTCATATCCTACGAACTGGTGCAGAACATAACTCTGTGGGATTGCAGGATAACTTGAGAAATTATAATCCAGCATGAGTTCTGCAATCGTGGAATTGATGTCACTGCTGGTGTTTACAGAGGATACAAAAGGCAGAATAGTCACGGGATTGATGTCAATCAGCGGGTTCCCGCGGAAGTAACTTAATATCCCGCTGGCAACAATTTTATCGGATTCTGACTGAAGGGCGTATGGGTTAGCAGGTTGGGACAGGTTGAATGCGTCACCTGCCAGTTCCAATGGTGTAACGTTAAGATCGTTTTGTAGCGCAGAAACAACTGTACTGTTGGAAGATATT
>JAVYSG010000049.1:0-8895 GCA_038729325.1 Thermoplasmataceae archaeon
ACTCTGTTTATGGCGTGGTTTCCCAGACCAATTATTCCAAACTTCATTGTTATCGTATTCACTAAGCGATACTGCAATATTTACCTGTTGTAACATGAATTACTGATCGACTAAATCAGTATATCTGAGTTGAATTCACATTTATATCCATAAGTTTTTTCCTTATCAATAGTCCCAATGCTGGTGCAATGTATTCAGTTTTCAAAGACTATCCTAGCCCGTCCAGACGCTCAGGCAGAGTATTTTCAAATGGGGAAGACTTAAAATGGTTCGAAGTGGGAGGGGATCTATAATCATGTTAATGAACCAGTCATTATTCCCTGGAAAAGGAATACGGATAAGGTGCCTGAATTCTATAATATCGCACATTTAAGAAGGAGAGACGGATAATTCCGATCCAGCCTTTAAGAGAAAATCAGCGAAATTATTCACAGAATTGAAGAGAGGCCAAGCGGGTCCGAGGGGGTTCGAACCCCCGACCTATGGATTAAGAGTCCATCGCTCTACCTAGCTAAGCTACGGACCCAGCCATTCCGAATATTTAATCTGCATTTATAACTTATCGTGCCCAGTAAAAGTTTGCTTCAATAAACATTTAAATAGCTTTTTAGGTTAACCCCATACTTTAACCATACACAATGGGCAATGCAATCATTGCATCCCAGTGAAGTTGGCAAAATTCTGCCCAACTCCTATGTGTAACGGTCGTAGGTGATAAAAAAATGGCAACACCGCATCACCCCAGACGGGGGTCTATGGGATACTACCCTAGGGTACGTTCGAAGAGAATGCAAGGCGATATCAGGAGCTGGCCTGAGGTAGAGGGAAATGTAAGAATTCAGGCATTTGCAGGCTACAAGGTTGGTATGACACACGTGGAAATGACTGATTATCGGAAATTTAGCACCACAGCTGGTCAGACAATAGCCGCTCCGGTTACAGTGGTGGAAGTTCCACCTCTAACTGTTGCCGGCATAAGATATTATGATGAAACAGAACTTGGACTGTCAATAGTTTCTGAGAAATGGTCTGAAAATCAGGACAAGGAGATTTTCAGAAGAATAACCAAACAGACAGAAAAAAAAGACCCTCCTATGGTAACAGAGGTATCCGAAGTAAGATTTATAGTTCATACAAATCCAAAGCTAGTAAGCGGAGTGCCATCAAAGGTTCCAGATATCTTTGAAGTGAGAATAGTAGGTGGTGATGTTAAAGCTAGGATGGCATATGCTGAGGAACACTTGGGCAAAGATCTTCATTTCTCTGATTTTTCCAAACCAGGGAATTTTGCAGATGTTATAGGGGTCACAAAAGGTAAGGGATTTCAGGGCCACGTTAAGAGATTTGGTGTAAAGCTTCTTCCAACGAAGAACAGGAAGCACAGAAGAATGATAGGTACTCTGGGCCCCTGGCATCCTGACTGGGTGAGGAATACAGTTCCACAGGCTGGACAGATAGGTACTCATCAGAGGACAGCTCACAATATCAGAATTCTGAAGTATTCAAAAAATGAGGGCGATCAGGACATTAATGTCAAAGGGGGTTTCACAAATTATGGTCTCGTGAGGACAGAATATGTGCTGGTCCATGGATCTGTTCCAGGTGCCGCTAAAAGGCTCATTAAATTCAGAGACCCAGCCAGGCAGCAAACTCCGTCAGTGGATAACCTGACTGTAAGCTATGTATCCAAGGAATCCAAACAGGGTGATTAAACTGAAAGTAAATTTGTATGATACAGATGGGGAAATTAAGGGGGAAATATCGCTTCCTGCAGTTTTTGAGACTCAGTTGAGGCAGGACCTGATCAGGAAAGCCTTCAGAGCTATAACGCTCTCTCTCAGGCAGCCATACGGATCTTACCCTCTTGCAGGAATGAGGAGAGTGGGTCAGAATGCAGGACCAGGTCATGGAACTGCGAGAATACCACGTACTTCAGGTTCATCGCGTGCAGTACTTCTTGCGAGTTTTGTTGGAGGAAAAAGTGCCCATTCACCCAGAACGACAAAGGTTCTTTTCAAAGGCATAAACTCAAAGGAGAGAAAACTGGCTAGAATGAGTGCAATTGCAATGACAGCATCAAGGGAACATGTGGAAAAGCGCGGTCACGTTGTGTCAGAAGATGTGACCCTTCCAGTGGTTGTTAAAAATGAGATCGAAAACATCAGGAAGACAAAGGATGCTGCTGAAACTCTTAAAAATCTGGGCCTATACGACGATGTCATAAGAGCCAAGGATGGCACTAAAATAAGGGCAGGACGCGGCAAAATGAGGGGAAGAACTTACAGGGAACCAAAGAGTATACTCATAGTGGGCTCGTCAAAGGAGAAACTAAGGGCCTTCTCGACACTTCCCGGTGTTGAGGTAGTATCAATGCATGGCCTTAGCATAAGGAAACTTGCGCCCGGCGGAGACGGAGGAAGGTTAACTCTCTTCACTGAATCTGCAATAAAGAATCTGGAGGAGATGGAGTGATGGAAGACATCATAATCAGGCCGATCGCGACAGAAAAAACTATGCTGCAGCTTGAGAAAGAAAATAAACTTGCATTCATAGTCCACAGGAAAAGCAAGAAGGCAGATGTTAAGAAAGAGGTCGAAGAGAAATTTTCAGTAAAGGTCACTGATGTGAATATGATAATAACAAAAAATGGCAAGAAAGCCATAGTGACCCTTTCAAAGGAATTCTCTGCGGATGAGATCGCAGGGAGGATAGGAATATTCTGAGGTGAAAAATGGGGAAATTAATTATACCGCAAAGGAGAGGAAAGGGTGGACTTGTTTACAGGAGTCCAAGCCACAGGCATGTTGGTGAAATGAAGCTCATGCCTGAAGGCAAATACAAAGTCGAAGATGTGATACATGCACCAGGGCGTACTTCGCCAGTGCTCGTGCTCAAGTCAGAAGACGGCAGAAAGATGAATCAGATTGCCTTCAATGGTGCATATAGAGGGCAGGAAATCGTTTCAGCTTTAGACACAAAGGCAGAAATTGGAAACAGCATGATGCTTGGTTCCATACCTGACGGGAGCTACATTCATAATATTGAAAGTATGCCCGGTGATGGTGGCAAATTCTGCAGGACAGCCGGGTCAAGTGCGCTCGTTGTAACGCATGGAGAAAAGGTTGCAGTTAAGTTGCCTTCTGGCAAGATAAAACAGTTCCATCCAAACTGCAGGGCCACAATAGGTTTTGTTGCCGGATCTGGAAGTAAGGATATTCCTGTACTAAAGGCTGGAAAGAATGTTCATTACCTGCAGAGCAAGGCAAAGAGGCCTTATTCTGTGAGGGGTGTGGCGATGAATGCTGTCAATCATCCGCATGGAGGTGGAAATCACCAGCATGTCGGTAGACCGAGCACAGTTGGAAGAGGCACCCCACCTGGAAGAAAGGTGGGCAGGCTTTCACCTAAGAGGAGGAAACAGTAATGGCGCAGAACAGACAGGCATCAGTAAAATCCATCAAGAGAAGGGCGCGAAAGTCTCAGAAAATAGTGATGGGCCGTTCAAAGGAATTCTCATACAGGGGGCTTTCTCTGGAAGAGCTAAAGGCACTTCCAATGGATAAGCTAATCGAGGTTCTACCTGCAAGGGCTAGAAGGACACTCAAGAGAGAAAAGAATCATGATCAGGCAGTACTCTATAAGAATCTTTCATCGCCAGATGTAACACAATACAAGACGCACGTCCGGGACGCAGTAATCATCCCATCTTTCTTCGGAAAGGTTGTAGAGGTTTATAACGGCAATTCATACGTAAAATTCGAGATACGGCCGGAAATGCTTGGTCATTATCTGGGGGAATTTGCCATGACACGAAAGGAAGTAAAGCACTCCGGACCAGGAGTAGGTGCTACCAGGTCTTCAAAATTCATGCCGCTGAAGTGATGTAAATGAAAGGATATGCAATAACAGAATTTCCAGAAAGATCCGCAATTGCCAGAGTCAGGGAAGCAGACATATCTCTCAAGGACGCCGTGAACATAGCACATTTCCTCAGAGGAATGCCACTTGACAGGGCTAAAAAAACTCTTGAGAGAGTAATTGCTAAACAGGAACCCGTGCCTTATTTCAGATATCTTGATTCCGTTTCACACAGGAAAGGTTCAGGACCGGGCAGATATCCGGTGAAAGCAGCCAAATCATTCCTGGAACTTGTAACAAGTGTAGAATCGAATGCGGAATTCAAGAGCCTCGACACAGACTCAATAGTCATAAGGCATATAGCAGCTTCTAAGGGCAGAATGATTAAGAAATTCACTCCAAAAGCTTATGGGAGAGCTGGGGCAAACTTCAAGGATCTCATAAACCTTGAAATACTGGTTGAGGAGGTCACAGAATGAAGGAAAGAAAGTTCATACAGACTACAGTAAACAAGCTCCTCGTTACTGAATTCATTAAGAGAGAGACTGAAAGTGCTGGGTTTGGCGGCATGGAGATGAAAAGAACGCCATTTGGTACCAACATTACTCTGTACGTAAACAAACCAGGGCTTGTCATAGGAAGACGTGGAAGCAAGGTACAGGAAATAACTGAGACGCTTGAAAAGAAGTATAAGGTTGAATCTCCGCAGATAGAAGTTAAGGAGATAGACAATCCTGACCTTAATCCTCAGGTCGTATCGAAGAAGATAGCTCTTTCCCTTGAGAAGGGCTGGTCTTACAGAAAAGCAGGAAACACCTCACTCAGGAGAATAATGGATAGCGGAGCAAGGGGCGTAATGATAAGGATAGGCGGCAAAATCTCAGGCGAAAGGGCCAGATCACAGAAGTTCACCTTTGGATCCATAAAGTATTCAGGTGAGCCGGCAAGGGCCGGCATGGATGTCGGATTTTCGGCCGCAAAGATGAAACTGGGAATTATAGGGATTTCTGTGAAGATGCTCAGGAAGGATTACAGACTTCCAGATGATATTCACATAGAAATGAAGCCTATGCCTAAGAAGGAAGCGGAGGTACAAACAGATGGAAATAAGAGCGAAACAGCTAAGACAGATGAATAAGGAGGAAATTGAGGAGCGTCTCAGCTCACTCAAGGAATCTCTCCTCAAGGAGAGGGCATCAGTTGCCATGGGCGGTGCTCCTACAAATCCTGGGAAAATCAGGTCATTAAGGAGGCAGATAGCCAGGATAAACACCGTCATGGAAGCGGAGGCTACCAGCGAATGAAGGACAAAAATTTCACAGGATTGCCAAAGGAACTGCAACCTTGGGAAGGATTTACAAGAGACAACCAGACTCTGAAAATATCTGTGGATAAAAGAAGATACGGGAAATTTGTCACAATTGTGGACGGAATTGATCCCAAGTCTGAAAATATTCAGGATATCGCCAAGGAGCTTAAGAAAAAAGTAGCTTCTGGTGGAACAGTTAAAGACGGAAAAACCATTGAACTGCAGGGAGACCACAGGAACGCTGTGAAAAAGTATCTAGAAGATATGGGATTTAAGATTGAGGTCGTGTAAATGATTGAAGATTATGTTTCAGATTTCATCGGTCTAAGGGTGAAGGTAGTGAAGCATTCAAACATCAACAATGTCGGCAAAACCGGCACAGTTGTGAGAGAAAGCGCCAGAATGATCTCTATAAATGAGGTCAGAAAAATCACCCGGATACCCAAAGCCACAGCCGAATTCAGCATGGAAAACGGCACCAGGACATTCAACATCATTGGAGATGCTGTTGCAATGAGACCTGAAGAACGTCTGAAAAACTACAGAAAAATAGCAAAAAATTTGCGTATTGGGAGAGGTGATAAACATTACTAACAATATTGGACTTGATGTTGTTCCACCAAAGGAAGAGTGTCAGGACAGGAAATGCCCCTTCCACGGGGAACTCAAGGTCAGAGGACAGATTATCACTGGAATAGTGGAATCTGCGTCCATGATTAAGAGTGCCACAGTGGTTAAGGAATACAAGAGATACATAAAGAAGTTTGAAAGAAAGGAGACAAAATTCTCCAGATATCATGCACATGTCCCGGACTGTATAAAGCTTCAGCCAGGAGACCAGGTTAAAATAGCAGAGTGCAGGAAACTCGGGAAGACAGTTTCCTTCGTAGTAGTTGAAAAGGTGAAGCAATGAAGGGTATAGCAGGAAGACAGCACAGAGGATTGCCACTGGGTGCCGTGATGCCGTGCTCTGATAACAGTGGGGCTAAAGTGATCAGTCTCATTGATGTGAAGGCCTACCATGGAGTGGCATCCAGAATACCGGCCGCGGGAGTGGGGGACATGTTCGTAGCAAGCGTTAAGAAGGGAACCCCTGAAATGAGAAGCAAAGTCGTCTATGCGGTTGTCATAAGGCAGAGAAGGCCCTACAGAAGACCGGACGGAACCATGATACAGTTTGATGAGAATGCAGCTGTGCTTGTAACACCTGAAGGAGAGGTCAGGGGTTCTGAGATCAAAGGTCCTGTTGCCAGGGAGGCGGCAGAAAGATGGCCCAGGATCGCGGCTATCGCGTCGACCATAGTTTGAGGTGAAAAAATGTTCAGCAAAATAAATGTGTCATTAAACTCAGAACTAAGGAAACGCTATGGCCTCAGATCTTTTGCAGTATCGAAAGGCGATATAGTCAAGATAAAATCAGGGTCAAGAAAGGGTGAAGGCGGAAAGGTCATAGAAATCGATCATGTTTCAGGTAGAATATCCGTTGAGGGAATAACTATTGCTAAAGCGGATGGAAAACAGAAAGAGTTCTACATGGATGCAAGCAATCTCATGATAACAAGACTTGATCTTTCCCGTCAGGAACGTCTCACCAGGATCCGGAAAATAGCCGAAATGAAGAAAATCTCAATAGTGGAACCTACACCTGAAGAGCTTGCTCCTCCTGAAGAGGAGAAGGCAGAGCCTGTGGAAGCCGAGCAAGAAGGTGCTGAAGACACTGGACATGCAGAAGCTGAAAACAATGAGCAGGTCGGTGAGAAGGCGCCTGCTGATGAGAATGATGAATCTCCAGAAGATCTGGATGAGGAGGAAGATAAGGATGATCAATAAGACCAAAAGACTCATGGTATCACGATCTGTTAAAATAGCCAGGAAGGAATACTTCTGGGCTGCTACACCTACAAGTGGAAGGCATAACAAGGAGGATTCAGTGCCACTTCTCATTGTTATGAGGGACTATCTTAAACTTGGAGACAAGGAAAGAGAAGTCACCAGAATGCTGAATAACGGTCTGGTGAAGGTCGACGGCAAGGCAGTGAAAAACAGAAGGGCCGCACTTGGATTTATGGACGTGATTTCAATAGATTCTCTGAAGTTATACTACAGGATACTATTTGACAACAAGGGAAGACTTATTGTACTCCCTGAAGACGAGAAGAACAGCATACTTAAACCGAAAAAGGTCACGAACAAGATCTCGGTCAAGGGCGGGAAGACTCAACTGGTATTCAATGACGGCGAGAATCTCATTACTGAGGAAGGAGGCATATCAACGGGTGATGTAGTTCTTATGAAACTACCTGAAAAGAAGATAGATCAGGTTCTCAAGATGCAACCCGGGAACAAGGCTTTCCTCACTGGCGGTGAACATGTTGGCTCCATAGGAACAATAAAGAAAATTGAGATAAAGGAATCTTCCGGGAAGAACCTTATCCATTTCGAAGAAGGATTTACCACTGTATCCGACTACGCGTTTGTGGTTGGAAGCCCGAAGTACACTTTCCATATACCCGGAGGTGAGCAGTAATGCCAAGAAAGAAGCAGGAAGTTGCTGCTGCGACTGTAAATGAAATGAGACAGGTTGTTCTTGACAAGGTAGTCGTAAACATCGGTGCGGGTGCTGCTGGAGAGAGACTCAACAAGGCGGCAAGAGTTGTTGAGATGCTGACAAAGCACAAGCCCGTCTTTACCACAGCAAAGAAGACAGTACGGGATTTCAACATAAGAAAAGGCTTACAGATAGGCACAAAGGTAACGCTCAGAAAGAAGGATGCCGAGGATTTCCTCAGGCGCGCACTCTATGCCAGAGATTTCAAGATTCAGAGCTACTCCTTCGATCTGCAGGGAAATGCGTATTTTGGAATTCCGGATTACACGGAATTCGAAGGCATGAAATATGACCCTGAGATTGGAATATTTGGCCTGGACGTAGCAGTAGTACTCAAAAGAAAGGGAGGATACAGGGTTCGAAGAAGAAGAATCGAATCCAAGGGTCTGCCCGCTACCATGAAGATATCCAAGGAAGAATCAATGAAATTCCTTGAGGAAAACTTCAGAGTCAATATTATAAGGTGATCACATGTCACAGGTAAAACTTGAACCAAAGAGAAAATTCGGCCACAAGGAAGGCTGCGTAAGATGCGGCAGAAAGAGGGGCATGGTCAGACGGTACGGCCTGAGACTGTGCAGACAGTGCTTCAGGGATACGGCCCCGTCGCTGGGCTTCAGGAAGTACAGTTGAGGTGAATTAATGAGACACGATCCGCTTAATGATATAATTAACAGCATAAAGAACGCATCCAGAATTGGGAAGAGAGAGATAGAGGCAGAGCCAGCAGCAAACCTGATCGGAAGGGTGCTGAAGGTGATGCAGGATTACAACTACCTGAAGAGCTTCGAGGTAGTAGACGAGAATCGGGGAGGCAAACTTAAGATAGTTCTGAGCAACACCATAAACAACTGTGGTGTTATTAAGCCAAGACTTCCCGTGAAGAAAGCAAACCTCGACAAGTATGAAGCAAGGTACCTTCCTGCACAGGACTTTGGTATTCTGATACTCACCACAACAAAGGGTGTAATGAGTCACATAGAGGCAAGGGAACAGGGTCTTGGAGGGAAACTCCTGGCCTATGTTTATTGAGGTGTTTGAAAGATGATAGAATGGAAGGAAACGTGGACATATGAGATTCCATCCGGCGTTACCCTTTCTCTCAAGGACGGGGACATAT
>JAVYSG010000050.1:0-3082 GCA_038729325.1 Thermoplasmataceae archaeon
AAGCCGCCGACGGGATTCGATCCCGCGACCTCGTGCTTACCAAGCACGCGCTCTACCAGGCTGAGCTACGACGGCACGGCAATGGTGATGTTTTGGACGGTATATAATTTTTTCAAGGTATCATTATGGATATTCAATCTGGCAAAAGCCGGCAAATCTGGGCACTGTAGCCGGGCCTATAAAGAATTTTTGCATGGTTCAGGACTGAATCCGTTACCAATTCCAAATGTATTTTAGCATGTTTGAGACTCACCATGTTAATGATCACATCCCTTATGGATGACCCTGAAAAGATCAAGTCAGGATGGATGAGAATCTTCTCAGAGTTCGGTTATCTGGACAGGATAAATAAATTGAGTGCAATGTATCCTGAAGAAAAATCCCTATACGTATCGTTCAGGGACATTTCAGAATATGGCCGGAGCAATGGTTTTGATCAGGGACTTGCTGAAGACCCGGAACTGTTTATTTCGCTGGGGGAAGATGTTCTGAAGGAAATGATGCGTCCTGTTCTGGAGCATGTCACCAGGATAAATCTCAGGATAACCGACATAAGTGAGGACCCAGCATTCCGCAAGGAAATCAGGCAGTTAAGGAGCCCAGATATAGGTAAGCTGCTGAGCATAACCGGGATAATAAGGAAAAACACAGAAGTTCTCCCACGACTTCAGATAGCTGCCTTCGAATGCAGCGTATGCGGTGAGATAAACCTTGTTCATCAGGAGCGCGGGAAGCTTGATGAGCCTCAGGAATGCCAGGGGAAACTGGAAAGTGGCCTCGATCATTCCAAGGCAAAATTCAGGCTGAAATCAGATCTATCTGAGTTTGTGGATACTCAAAAGGTGGAGCTGCAGGAGAATCCTGAAACCCTTGAAGGGGGTACTCAGCCTCAACGAATTGCAGTAATAATGGAAGATGACATCACGGGACGGCTGTTTCCTGGCGACAGAGTAACCATTGACGGAATCCTGCGGGCGGAACAGAAACGGGCTGGAAACATAATGCTTACTGAATATGACATTTTCTTCTACGCGCTTTATTATAAGAAGTCAAAGGAGCTTGAGGAGATCAATATTTCAACTGAGGACGAGGAGAAGATAGTCGAATTATCCCACACACCAAACATAATTGACGTTCTTGCAACATCCATCGCCCCCACAATATATGGCATGGAAATGGTGAAAACAACTCTAGTCCTTCAGATGTTCGGAGGTGTCCGGAAAGTCATGAGGGACGGAACAACCATGAGGGGTGATATCCACATACTGATGGTTGGTGATCCCGGAACCGCCAAGTCTCAGCTCCTGAAGTATATGACAGAGATTTCTCCGCGTGGAGTATTCGCATTTGGAAGAGGTTCGAGCGCGGCAGGACTCACAGCTGCAGCGGTCAGGGACGACTTCGGTGAGGGCAGATGGACCCTGGAAGCCGGGGCACTTGTGCTTGCGGATAATGGCTTTGCAGCAATTGACGAGCTTGACAAGATGGATGATAAGGATACTGCCGCAATGCATGAGGCGATGGAACAGCAGACAATCACCATAAGCAAAGCAGGCATAATGGCAACGCTCAAGTCACGCTGCTCCATTCTTGGTGCAGCAAATCCAAAATTCGGAAGATATGATCAGAACAGGCCCATAGTGGACCAGATAGATTTTCCGCCACCGCTCCTCTCAAGATTTGATGTTATATTCAAAATCATTGACAGGCCGGACAGGAATAATGATGAAAGGCTTGCAGACCATGTGCTGAAAGCTCACAGGGTTGGTGAAATATACAGAAGTCTTGAGCTTAATGAGATTTCGGATTTTGAGATACCTGAAGAACAGGGCTTCAGGCCAGCCGTGGAAAAAGATCTCATCAGAAAATATGTGTCTTATGCAAGGACCAGAATTTTCCCGAGGCTTTCTGACGATGCCATACAGGTTCTCAAGGAAGAGTATGTCAAAACACGCGGAGGAAACCCTGATTCGATTCCAATAACTGCCAGGCAGCTGGAATCAACAATCCGGCTGGCAGAGGCAGCGGCAAAGGCAAGACTTTCCCCAATTGTTACCACAGCTGATGCACTGCTGGCCAAGAAGATAGTTGATTACTACCTGAAAGATGTATCTATGAATAATGGTGAGCTTGACATAGACATACTGTATACAGGAACAAGCTCAAAGCAGAGGTCAGATCTGGAGACTGTGTTTGACATTATCCGGGAGATAAAGAAAGAAAAGAACCAGGCAGACATTGATGATGTTATTGCAATATCATCATCCAGAGGACTTACTGCAGAAAGGGCAGTAGAGGCGATCGCCAGGCTTAAGAGCGCCGGGCAGATTTATGAGCCATCATACAGGAAATTAGATGTGATAAGGTGAAGATGGAGATCAACATGAAAATAGTCAGCACACAGGGAGAGGTTTTGCTGGCTGCTGCAGATTCGGATCTCATTGACAGGGATCTCAGGGAGGGAAAACTCCACCTAAAGGTAATTCCGCAATTCTATGGGGAGACAAGGGTATCGGAGGAAACCTTTCTATCGTCAATGGCCATGTGCACAATTGCAAACCTTGTGGGCAAAAAAGTGGTAAACCTCGCCATTCACAACGAGTTCATTGATTCTGAAAATGTGATTTATATTGATGGTGTTCCCCACGCCCAGTTTGCCAAGCTGGTGGAATGACTTGGATCAGAGTGGGAAAAAGGAGGAACTGGTTGTACATGTTTTCGAAAGCATACAGGACCGATACGATCTGCTGGACAGCTTCATCTCTATGGGAATGGATCAGAGGTGGCGGCGCACCCTTGTATCAGAACTTGATCTGAGGCCTGGCCAGACTGTCCTGGACTGCGGAGCTGGAACTGGAAAACTGACGCATGGAATTCTACAGGCCTGCCCATCATGCTCAACCATATCGCTGGACATAACGCAGAGCATGTTCAGGCAGTCCTATCTTCCCGACACAAGGTTCATAACGGCAAGTGCTGAAAATATTCCTCTGGAAGACTGCTCTGTGGATGCAGTTGCATCAGCATATCTTACCAGGAATCTGGAGAATCTTGACAGATACCTGATGGAAGTGAAGAGGGT
>JAVYSG010000050.1:3182-8885 GCA_038729325.1 Thermoplasmataceae archaeon
ACTGCCAGAATGGCAACAAGCACAGCTGCAAGATAAAAATCAGTTCCTATGGGTGATGGAGAGTAGCCGGGATTGCTTGAGAGATAAGGTGATGCCAGCATGAATGTTCCAACCAGGGATACAGCAACACCTGATATCAGTGCCACGCCATGGCCGGTTTTAGCTTCCAGGAATATTAAGACGGCCCCCATCAGCAGGATTATGATTCCAATCAAGGATGCACTCACCAACTCTGCCCCAACCAGACCGAGACCTATAAATATTATGCCTATGACGCTCAGGGCCACCGTCCCGTGATACAGGTCTGCCAGTATTGCTATAGCGCCAATGAGTATCATAATTCCATCAACAGTGGTATTGCTCAGAAAACTGAGGAAATTGTCATAGAAGGATGGGTTCTCAGTATAAGGGGTGTATACGGTAAGGTTGAGAGACCCTATTAGGTCGGTCAGATTATTGGAAAGCCCGGTAATCACGCCGTAGGACAGTGCCTCATTAGCGGTATATGCCACGTCTTCATACACCATATTCAAGACAGCAGAAACATTCCTGCCATGAGCCTGGGCCATTGAAGCCATGAGGCTGGCCATTGCACTCTCAGTGTGATTCTGCTCGAGAGCAGTGCCTCCCACAACGATTGGAGTTGACGGACCAATGTATGAACCCTGTCCCATGTAAATTCCGGTGGATGCCATGGCTATATAAGAACCGGCTGAAGCGCCGTTGGAATCAGCAGGGATGTAGGTATATACAGGAATGCCGCGTGATTCCGTGGAATTTATTGCACTGACCATGTCCAGCATGTTTTCCAGTATCCCCCCCGGAGTATTCATGTCAATGATTACGGCTGCCGTAGTTGAAGCCGTCAGGGTGGAGAGAGATCCTGAGAGAAACTGGTCAGATCCTGCATCAATGGCTTCGTGCAGATTCAGGATTATCACTGATTTCCCGCCAGATGCCGATGAGTGGGAAGACATGAATAACAGCATTGAAGCTGCTACCAGTAATATGGCCAGTATCGTGAGAAACTTCCTCATGCATGGTTAGTAGACCGAATCCATATAATTATATTTCTCGTGGATGATATTCAGAAATCCAGAAACTGTCAGGCTGAGTTATTCCGACATGGGACAATGCATTCTCCAGGTTCTTTGCATCCGATTGTTTAATCTGCCAGTCATACAGTGATTCCGGTACCTTTCGTGAAATTCCGTAAAGAATTTTATGCATCCAAAAGATAGGCGTCTGATGGAAAGAACTTATATTCAGGATCTCAGGCATTTGACGGATAACTCTGAAGTTGAGCTTTATGGTTGGGTCCAGGAAGTCAGGAAGCTCAAGAAGATTTCATTCTTAACGTTACGGGACAGCACTGGTTCAGTGCAGGTAACTTTGAAACCGGAATATCTCCAGGAAATTGACACAATTACCGGAGTGAACCGGGAATCTGTCATTTCTGTCATGGGCACTGTCACAAAGGAAGGTGTTGCGAAATCCGGCATAGAAGTTGTAGCCAGATCCGTGAACATTTTAAACAGGGCAGGAACTCCACTTCCTCTTGGAATAACAGATCCGGTTGAAGCCGACTTTGACACAAGACTTAACAACAGATTCCTTGATCTGAGAAAACCGGACAAACATATTATTTTCAGGGTGGAGAGCTCCCTTCTCTGGGGAATCAGAAAATTCCTCATGTCAAATGATTTTATAGAGGTCCACACGCCAAAAATAGTCGCTGCTGCAACAGAAGGCGGTGCAGATCTTTTCAGGGTGCAGTATTTTGAAAAAAATGCGTATCTTAATCAGAGCCCGCAACTCTACAAGGAAATATTAATCTCCGGAGGAATAGACAGAGTATTCGAGGTAGGGCCAGCTTTCAGGGCGGAAGAGCACAACACAGTGAGACACCTTAATGAGTTCACATCTGTGGATATAGAGATGGCTTTCTCCGACCATAACGATGCCATGAAGATGCTGGAAAATGCCGTCCGATATGGAATTCAGGAGGTTGTGGATAAAAATAATGATCTCCTTGAAATGCACGGGATACACCTGAAGGTACCGAATGTACCGTTTCCCCGAATCACTTACAGGGACTGTATTTCGCTTCTGGAGAAAGAGGGGCAACCTGTTTCGTTCGGCGAGGACTTCACTCCTGAGCAGCTGAGGGATATAGGAAAAAAATTCCCGGATTTTTATTTCATCACTGAATGGCCGTCCTCTGTCAGGCCTTTCTACACAATGCCAAAGCCTGGAGATGGTGAAGTTACTAATTCATATGATCTGCAGTTCGGTGAAAAAGAGATAACTTCAGGTGCACAGAGGGTGCATGATCCTGAAATGCTTGAAAAGAGGTTCCGGCAGAAAGGTCTCGATCCTTCTGCCTTTGAGTTCTATATAAAGGCTTTCAAATATGGTATGCCTCCGCACGCAGGCTGGGGTCTTGGCCTGGAGAGACTCAGCATGATAATACTGAATCTGCCCAACATACGTGAGGTCACACTATTTCCTAGGGATCGAACGAGAATTGTCCCCTGAATTCTTTCTTTTCCTCCCATCGTCGCCAAAAGCTACTTGGTCCATCTCTTCATAGCTCGCTATTTCCAGGTCATCTCTTAGAAACTTTTTCTTGGACATCAATGACCATTTAATACATTTAAAAAGCGCTATTTAAATATTTCTTATGTTCCGCAGAATAAAAGCAGATTCCTGCAGACCATGGGCCGCAGTAATGAGAAATCAATTGCTGAACATACTGTTTGAAGCGATAATATATATAACAGCCATTTTTCAGGCAGTGACAAAATGTCGGAGATCATCGACTATTCCGATTTTGCAAAAGTTGGCGTAAGAGCCGGCGGGATAATTGCTGCGAGATAATTTCCTCGGGCAGGGAAGCCTGCAATCAAGCTAATCATAGAATTCGGCAACAATGGCGCAAGGAGATAAAGCGCCTGAATTACCGGTATCATGATACTGGAACGCCTTTGGGGACGACGGCTATTACTGTTGTGAATTCTCATCCAGAACAGATCGCTGACTTCATCTCTTAAGTAATGATTCTGGGACTCCCTGACAGAGATGTAACTGCCGTTCGGGTTTCTCCAGAGATGGAGATCGACACGGGGCAAACCTTGACTGATGTAATACGGCCTCTGTGAAAATTCCATATCTGTGTTCTCAATATCGTGGTATGAATTCAGATGGAAAAATCAGCCGGGTTGGAGTGGTTGGCGCCGGAAATATGGGTGCATCAATTGCCGAAGTTATGGCCTTCAATGGATATGATGTGGTTATGAAGGACCAGAATGAAGAACTCATAAAGAGGGGAATGAAGAAGATCAGGGATATTGTCTCATCCCAGGTAAGGTATCAGGAAGGCAGGTATAAAAAAGAAATCGACAGAATTAAACTTCTCGGAATTGAACTCACGAAAAATCAGGAAGATGCGATTCAGCAGAAAATAAAGCCTGAATTTACAGAATCAGATGCGGAGAAGGTAATATCAAGGATTCGCACTACTGTGAACTTTTCAGATATGTCTGATGTGGATTTTGTAATTGAGGCAGCATTCGAGAATCTTGATGTGAAGAGAGATATTTTCCGCTCGTTATCATCAGTTGTAGCCGAAAATACAATTCTTGCATCAAACACTTCTTCCCTGAGCATTACTGCAATAGCTTCAGGCACCGGGAATCCTTCAAGGGTCATAATCACTCATTTTTTCAATCCACCGTTCACGCTTCCTCTGGTGGAGGTAGTAAAGGGATTGCAGACCTCTGATGAGGCAGAAAAAAGAACAATTGATTTTATTGGGGGGTTGCAAAATCACAGAAGGCAGATGGTCCCAATTTCAGTTAAGGAAAATCCGGGCTTTGTGGTGAACAGGATGCTGGTTCCAATGCTGAATGAGGCTGTTTTTCTGATGCAGGAAGGTGTTGCTTCCGCCCGGGACATAGATACCGCAATGAAGCTGGGAGCAGGGATGCCCATGGGCCCACTTGAACTGCTGGACATGGTTGGCCTGGATGTTACACTGGACGTATGCAATGTATTGCAGCATGACTTTGGGGACCAGAAATACAGGCCATCAGTACTTCTACAAAAGATGGTAGAGGCGGGGCTATACGGCAAAAAATCTGGTGAGGGGTTCTACAAATACTGATCTTATTTTACCTGTTTTACATCCTTCAATTGCCTGTTAAGAAGAACAACAGTGGGGCTGACGACATATTTTGATTTAGATATTCTTGCGATTGAAATGAGGGCAGTCTTGTTTCTGTTGCTCCTGAATATGCTCCGTATCTCGTGGATCATGGTCTTGTTCACTGACAATTCCACATAGATCGGGTTTCCCATGTGGTACCACGTGGCTATTATGGAACCACTTTCCGTGTTTTCCACGTCCTCCCGGTCCACTTCAAAATCAAACCTTTGCCCAACTTCTATTTTCAAATCAGCTACCTAATGGCATAGAAAAAAACTTGTTATTTAAGCTTTTTCTGTATGGGGTCCGTCAGAAAGTTGTTAAATATGGAATAGGAAACATGCGCTCTAAATGAAGATAATTGATTTCGCACCTACTCCTCCTTTTCCACAAGCGTTATCCCGAGAACCTTCTCCAGCTTCCTTGCAACCTTGATCTGTGGAAGAAGGTCACCGCGTTCCATACTTGAGAGCACATTTTTTCTCTCAAGTATCTTTGCTGCAAGTTCATCCTGGGTCAAGTTGAGCTTCTCCCGTGCCTCCTTTATGAGTTCACCATAATCCTGTACCACGGTGAGATTCTCGATGTTATCACGGGTTCGCCGCTTGGAAGTTGGTCTTGCCGGGGGGACAACCACCCGCTTCTGGTTGATCTTTACTGTTGTTATGGGTTCTTCCACAGCAGGTTTGCTGAAGCTGGTCCTGATACTTTCTGCAGGAGTGCCAAATTTAGCGCAAGCGTCGCACACATTCAGGATTGCACCGTCTATTCTCACCTTTGTCAGGTGGGGCACATTTTTTCCGCACATTTCGCAGTCCATGATCTCCTTATCAGAATCTGGAATAAAAACATGATTCAATCATCGCAGTATCTTTCATAGTTTATTTTGCGAATTCCACAGCATTGAATTCCGTGTTGTTGGAATAACATCTGCATGGTATGGAAAATATGACATAGATGCAGCCCATGCACATGTGCTGGCTTCCTGATCCAGTGAGCCGCTCCAGGCAGAGAGATGCGCTGTAATCCAGAAGGCACGCAGCATCGGGAATGGAGCCAGCAGAGATATGATGCATCTTGAACACTTTGCCCATCGGGGTTGTCAAGCAGAAGAATTCGATATTTACCATTTCACGCAGCAGCAGGCCGGTGTATGGAGAGAAGATTAGAAAGATCGAAGTAGGTTATTTGCGTGAATGGAACCCGAAAAGGAGTAAGCTTGCAGCAGCAATCGTGAAGCGGATTGCATCAATACCACTGAGGCAAAACTCAACTGTGCTCTATCTTGGTGCAGCTTCCGGTACAACAGTAAGCCATATTTCTGACATATGCACCAATGGGCGTGTATTTGCCATAGAGAAAGCCTATGATCCGTTTGTTCAGCTCCTGGATCTCTCACAGCAAAGAGACAACATTTACCCCATAATCGAGGATGCTGGCCAGGTAGAACGGTTCAGGTTTTTCATTGATAGAGTTGACATGATCTATCAGGATAT
>JAVYSG010000051.1:0-8683 GCA_038729325.1 Thermoplasmataceae archaeon
CTGGATGCAATGATTCAGTCTTCCCTTGAAGCATCCGGAGATAAAATCATCGAGAAATGGAGGGAAAAGGGTATAATTATCGGTAACATCCTGAGAAAATACGCAAAATCGCTATCTGACTTCTCCAGGTTTATAACGGAGTACAGGGGGCAGATACCCGTGAATGTGTTCAACATAGAACTTGAGGGCGAGGTAGCGACAGTGATAATTTCAGGTGCTGGATACAGCAGGGAAGCGGCAAAGTGCACAGCAGAAGGTCTTTCAGGTTTTCTGGCTTCCTACGGATACCGGGCAACCAGCACTGAATTCTCGGAAGGCTTTGTGAAGATTGTAGCAACAAGGATTTAGCAGAGGTTATGTGGAGTGACAGGGTGTCTGGAAGAGGACCGGAGAAATTTCTGATCATCGGACACAGGGGGTTCCCAGGTCTTGCTCCGGAAAATACACTGAGATCATTTCAGATGGCACTTGCCTCCGGTGCGGACGGTGTGGAGCTGGACGTCCAGATTTCAAGGGATGGAGTGCCAGTGATTTTTCACGATTTCACAGCATTAAGGATGTGCGGACATGATAATTCAATATCTGCTATGAACTTCCGTGAAATAAGAGATCTGAGGGTTGCAGGATCCGAGTTAATTCCGACCCTTAAGGAGGCGCTTGAACTCACTTCCGGAAATATGGTTTTCGCGGAGCTCAAAATCTCCGCTGCGAAAGATGTCACATATAAGAAAAATATGTGTAGAAGGGTCAGGGAAGTAATCGAGGCTTCCGGAATGGCCAGCAATGTCATTATAACCTCCTTTGATCATGAAGCCCTGCGTTTTTACCGCGATATTGACAGACACCAGAAAATCGGGGTAATATACGACAGGGAATCTATGGCATTCTATCTGGAGCATGGAATTGATCCAGCTGCGATTATTGATTCATATGGTATACTTGTTCCTGAATACACATACCACACGGGTGAAGCTCTGAGAGCATTGTCGGCATCAGGAAAGACCGTTTTCCCATGGACGGTGAACGATCCGGGCACGGCAAAAATTCTGAGGTCCAGCGGAGCTTACGGCATCATTACAGATTTTGCCGACATCATAAAGTCACCAGGCACTAACAGTTAAGCTGTAACCATTTTGTACTGAATCAGGTTACTAATAACATGAACACCGACATTGCCTTTCTCCATGCACCAAGTATTTACGATTTCAGGAAACGAAATCTCAAGGAAGGCCCAATCGGTGATGTGGTACCTTCAACTCCAGTATTTGAAATGTACCCTGTTGGCTTCATAAGCATGCTTAACTATGCCCTTTCGCAGGGATTCAATGGAAGAATATCGAATCTTGCTGTTCTGATGCTCTCTGACGACAGATTTGACGCTGAAAAGTACATAAAGAACATTGATGCTGCAATCTATGGGATCGATCTGCACTGGCTTCCCCACGTGCACGGTGCGTTTAACATAGCAAGGATTGTCAAGAAGCTGCATCCAGACAGGAAGGTTCTTCTTGGCGGTTTTTCATCCTCTTATTTTGCTGAGGACGTAATGCAGAGCAATGATGCTGTTGACTTCATACTTGCTGGAGATTTTGTGGAAAAGCAGCTTATAGCCCTCCTCAATGCTGTTGAGAATGGTACCAGCCTGGAGAAAGTACCGAACCTGATCTACAGGGACGGAGGAAAGATAAGGAGAAATCCTCCGCTGAAGGACGAGAATCCTGCTGCTGAGGTATTCATAAATTACAGAATTCTGGTAAGAAATTCAATCAAGTACCACGATATACGTGGGCATCTCCCTTATTATGCATGGATAAAGAACCCGGTGGCAATGACTCTGGTCCAGAGAGGATGCCAGTATAACTGCGGATTTTGCGGCGGTTCAAATTTCGCCTATAAGAACAGGTATTTCCCCATATCGCCTGTGAAAAGATCACCTGAGAGAATTGCAGATGAACTGGAATCAGTGAAGGAGACCATAAATTCGCCAGTTTTCATAGCTGGAGATATAAACCAGACCGGCCAGAAGTACTATCAGACGCTGTTTACAGAATTTAAGGCAAGAGGGCTGGATATGCCCCTTCTCACTGAATATTTCGTGCCGCCCGGGAGGGAATATTTCCAGTACCTTTCCAGCAAAATCAATGATTTTTCATGTGAGATTTCTCCGGATTCCTCTGACATAAAGATAAGAAATGCCACCGGCAGGTTTTACTCCAATGATGAGCTTGAAAAATCCATAGCTCTTGCCAGAGAATACGGCTCCAAGAAGTTTGATATCTATTTTTCCATAGGCCTGCCCTTCCAGACTGTTGTGGACGTAATGAGAGACGCAACCTATTCAGAACACCTATCCAGCGATTACGGCAGTGCAGAAATGCCTGTATACGGATTTATCTCACCCCTTGCGCCATTTCTTGATCCCGGGTCGCTGTTTTACGAAATGCCAGACAAATACGGGTACACCATATTCGGCAGAAAAATCATGGATTATTATAATCTCCTGGAAAATGGGAAGTCCTGGGATGATTTTCTTAACTATGAGACAAAGTGGATGACCAAGGCTGAAATGGTGAAGGCCACATACCTGTCCGGCATAAAAATGGTGGAGGTGGGCAGCAGGCTTGGATATATCCAGTACGATGAAAAGAACAGGATAATTAACAACATAATGAGTTATATGAACGGGGAGGATTATACTCCACACGAGGACAAAAGCCACCACCTTACCTATCTTGTCAAGGAGATAGACTGGTCAAGGAAACATGGCATAACAGGTGTATCATCACTTGTTTTCCTGTATTCTGTCTTTGAAAGAATGAGAAGAGCACTTTACGGAATGTAACTAATATTGCAGGGTAACAATTTATAATCACATAAGTTATTGAAACCTGTCCGATCTTGAGAAATTAAAATCGGCACCTGGTGATATATATGGATATAAAACAAAAAGTTAAAAACATAATTTGTGCAGTTGATTTTTCAGAAGAATCAATGAAGGCAGTTGAATTTGCGGCAGCACTTGTGGGGATGAACAGTGATGTGACCCTCTACCTGCTTAACGTGGTCAAGCCTGTCTATGCACCAGTAGGTGATTCTGCGGGCGCTGCTGAGATTTTAATGGAACAGAATGATGCAATTGTCAGAGAATCCAGGGAGAAGATTGAAGAGATTGCGAAGACGCTGAGGAACAATGGGCTGGAAAAGGTTCATGGAATTGTCCGATCTGGAGAACCCGTATCGTCAATACTCAACACACTGAAGGAGTTCAATGGGGACCTCATAGTAATGGGCAACAGGAAGCACGGATTCCGCAGGGGGATATTGCTTGGATCAGTTTCTGAAAGGGTTTCCGCGGATTCTCCGGTTTCTGTCCTTATAGTCCGATGAGGTGCCAGAAAAAATAGCGGACCTGCAACTGATCCAATCCTGTCTAAGCCCGTTGCTGTGCCAACGGAGAACAGAAAAGTGTCTCCCCAATGGCCAGTTTGCCTCGTGGACAGTTTGCAGGACATTATATTCCGAAGTGTTGGAAAATGACGTTTTTTCCAAGATCTATAAGAGCCATAGATATAAAAGTGAGGAGAAGGACTATCAGCACGTCCATCACAGGTATTGCAGTGACAAGTATTCCAAGCCATGAGATCAGGGATATGGCAACTATATCTGCAGCGGATGCAGTCAGTAGCCACCTGCTCGGCCTGGAATCCCAGAATCTTCTTCTGGACCTCACCATGTATACGGTGAACTGCCCGGAAAACACAAGCATGTCAAATATGAAGGTATGTATCTGATTCACGTTAAGTCCCAGAAGTATCCCGATTTCCAGTATGGCAAAAGATTCCACAAGTATGAAGATTGCAAGGCTCATGGATGACCCGACAAGTGATCTTACGTTCCACTTCTCAGGATTTTTCGAATAACTCACGTTGTCCGTGGCTATTGACATTGTTACAAAGTCATTGGCGAAAAGCAGCAGTATGACGTCAAACGGGGTTGTGACAAAGAAGCGGTAAATGAAAAATGATGTAGTGAGGAACAGCGCAACCTGTATTGTTTTTATGATCTTGTTCAGGGTGTACGTCAGCATCCTCTGGAAAATTTTCCTTCCATCCTCTACAGCACTTACGATGTCTGTTATTCCCTCGTGCGTCAGAACTATGCTTGCGGAAGCCTTGGCAACATCCGTGGCAGATGCAACGGCAATGCCTACTTCTGCCTGCTTCAGGGCGGGTGCATCGTTAACGCCATCGCCGGTCATGCCGGAAATGTGGCCCTCCTTCTGCAGCATGGTTACTATTGTGAACTTATCCTCAGGAAATACTTCGGCAAAGGAATCGCAGTCATCGATCTTAGCTGACCCGGATTTGAGGTCAGCCATTCTGCATGTCCTTTCTCCTATTCCGACCTCTCTGGCTATCTCCATTGCAATTGCAGTCGAATCTCCCGTTACCATTCGTGCCTTGACACCAAGATCCCTGAGCTGCCCCACAAGTTTAGCTGAGTCGGGTCTCGGAGGGTCATGAAGCGGTATTATGCCGCAGAACTTCCATTTATCACCATTCATTACAGCTACGCCCAGCGACCTGTAACCCTTAAGTGACAGATCTTTCACCTTTGACATAACATCATCAGGATGATGAAGCTGGCATAGCTTTGCGATAATCTGCGGAGCACCCTTGGTGACAGTTGCTGTGGACCCGTTGATCTGTATGACAGACTCGGTACGCTTTGATGAAGGGCTGAAAGGGGTGAACCGGACTCTGGTAATGGCATCCGTGTCAATTCCCTTTGCTTTTCCGTATGCAAGTATTGCCATGTCAATGGAATCCATGCTGGCCTCGTCAGAGGCAAGCATTGCATATCTGATCAGGTCATCTGAATCGCATCCCATTGCAATGGGTTCAGCAACGGAAATCCTGTTCTGTGTAAGAGTTCCGGTCTTGTCAAAACAGATTGCATCCATTGATGCGGCATCCTCTACAGCGCTCAGCCTCGTAACCAGAGCACCCTTCCTGGAAAGATCAACTGCACCGTATGCTGTTGCAATGGTGAAGGTTGCCGGGAGGGCAACAGGAATTGATGCAATCAGGACAACAAGAGAAAACGGCAGGGCTTCAAGAATGGATACCCCGTAAACAATGGCAAAACCTATGAGTGCTATGACCAGTACAGTATCTATGGCCGCCAGATATTTCACAATTGAAAGTATGAGGGATTCAAGGTGAGAACCTGCCTTTGCTCTGTTCACAAGTTCAGCAGTTCTTCCGAAGAAGGTATTGCTGCCAGTTGCAACGACAACACCTGTAACTTCCCCTCCCCTGGTCACTGTCCCTGAATATATTCTCCCGTCAGTGCTTCTTCGCACCGGCTGGGATTCACCCGTAAGGGCAGATTGATCCGATAGAACCTCACCTGAGATAATTTTGATATCAGCAGGCACAATGTCACCCATTCTCACGTGAACTATATCACCGGGGACCAGCTCTGCTGCAGGGATGAGATTCCATTTTCCGTCTCTCAGGGCACGGGACGAGACATTAACCCTTTCTGTGAGCATTTTTACTGCATCGTCTGCCTTTGATTCCTGGAAATAACTTACTATGCTGTTGAATACCAGCAGTGCGATTATTATATAGGTATCAAGCTGCTTTCCAATCAGGTACGTGAAGACGGCCGTAATTTCAAGCATCCATGGGACAGGTGCCCAGAATTTCCGAAGGAGTTTTATTACATGGCTTTCACTTTTTTCCTCAATAACGTTCCGTCCGTATTTTCTCTGACGTTCAGTTGCCTCATCCGAGGTAAGGCCGGCTTCTGTTGAGTTAAGAAGTTTCAGGCTTTCTACAGCTGAAATGCTGTCAAACCTGTCAGGCAAACCCTTCATCTCCTGATTGTGTGGGTAATTCATTGATTCTCTGAGTGCTAAAACCTGAATGTAAAAAACTGAGCGTTTTTCTCAGGTAAAACGAAAATCCAGTGGGCATATTCTTTGAATTGCAGAAATAGTATTAAATTTGCACTTTATCAAATGGTTAGAACCATGGCAGAAATAATACATATCACATCGAACTCCGTTTAATTTGATATGCAATAGATAAACAAGGTGTCTAACATCTAAGGCTTAGTGTTTAACTCTAAACATATGATTTTACTATGGTGATAAAATGACATTTGTTGATCCATTGGCAGTAATGCTGATAGGACTTGCGATGGGAACTTTCCTCGGTGCCTTCTATTACTTTTTCAAGGCAAGGGGGAACGAAGAACAGATACGAAGTCTTGTGGTGCCGGCTCTGGCCATAGGTCTTTTTGATTTCATAAGTGGGTTTTACATGTCTTTTGCATGGCCAATGACGAGCTTTGGAACGCCTTACAACATGCTGTTTGGCGATCCTCTTCTCATGTTCGGCCTTCTCCTCATGGTATCTGCAGTGATGACATATAAGAATGAGCATCTGGGTATGGTACCAGTGCTGTACCTGCTCCTGGGAATCTATGTGCTGGTCGGGGCATACAGCATAGTGGAATTGAAGCTTGAGACCGGGCAGGACCTCATTACAGCATTGGGACTCTACCTCTTCGACGGCATAGGTGCCCTCCTGGCTCCAATTGCATATATTAAGCCCGAGGGATCAAGGAAATCCATATACTATGTTGAATGGATAATCCTCGGAATAGGCACAATATTTGCGCTGGTAATAGGATACATGGCGCTGAATGGACATCTGGCTGCCCCGCCATAAGCAGCAGATTCCATTTCCCCTTCCATTATTTTTTTTTCATGAAATGAAATTAGTCTTAGTTCGTATCTTTCAAATTTGCCGTGAATTGTTCTTGCCCATGTCAGTTAACCGCTCTCCAAATTGAATCCTGCCTCGAAAAATTATGAAGACGAGATAATATTTATAAGTATAAGTGTTATATATCACTGTTAATAATGGGAAGAGGTACTACGGGAGCAAAGGCCGGTGCAGTAGCTGGCATACTTTATGGTGTGGTGCTATCGATACTTACTGAGATTATACTTTTTGTTGATAAATCAAGCATAATGTCAGCTCTCAGTGTTTATGCAAAGGAGTTCTCAACAGCCGGTATAACTCTTTCGGCTTCGTCGCTGTATAATTCAGAAGTGACAGTTGCACCGGTTGCACTCATAATAGAGGGAATAATAGGTGGTCTGATACTTGGCGCAATATTCGGCATGGCGGTGCACAGGATACCTGGAAGAAATGACAGGGTAAAGGGAATCGCCTTTGGCATCATACTGTGGCTGCTCTTTGATGTGTTGCTGGGGTTTTTGAGCAGGAGCGAATACGGGAACACCTATTATGTTCTGACAGTTGTTGCCGGTCTGGTTTCAGTTGTCATTTACGGGTATGTACTGGGAGTGCTATTCGGAAAGTGGTGGGTTGAGCCATCAGGCCAGGGACAGAATGATACTTTCCAGTTCAACCCTTAATGCCAGGAAAAATATTTTACTGACCGCTTTTATGTTATGCCTTCAGTAACCGTATGATCGCCAATCCACTGAAAAACCATACCGCGAAATGCAGGGGATGGGATTTGAACCCACGTATCCCTACGGAACCAGACCCTCAATCTGGCGCCTTTGACCAATCTCGACAACCCCTGCCTGGAGGTAGGCGATTGAGTCAGGCAATATTTATTTTTGCCTTCCGGGTAGGCCCATGGAATAATGCACTCATTGCGGTAAGTCCGGCGTGGTTTTTTTGAATGTCGGGTGAGCCCTAATCTTTAACGCGCTAAGCTGATTGTGCGTTATGTTTCGGCAGAAGCTGTGTGAATCAGGTTACAGATATCACTTAACGGCAAAGAAGTTAATATATATTTAACCATATTTCACACATTGAATGAAATGTTTCAGAAGGATAGAGTTATGGATCTTCCGGTAAAACCCGTGTCGTATATCTGGAAAATAGATTATGCCAGTCGGAATAGGGGGGCGAGGAAAGATGAGTAAAGAACGTGGGAAAGCGTACGTTGTGGATGCCATCAGAACACCCATAGGAAAGAGAAACGGTTCACTCAGGGAAATACATCCAGTGGACCTTCTTGGGAATCTGCTGAAGGGAGAGATTTCAAGGATTGGTGTACCTCCGGAATCATATGATGATTTTATTGTTGGTTGTGTCAGCCAGGCAGGTGATCAGGGATTCAATATTGCAAGGAATGCGTGGCTTTCTGCTGGAATGCCTGAATCTGTACCCGGAACCACCATTGACAGGCAGTGCGGCTCAAGTCTCCAGGCAGTCTCATTCGCCGCTCAGGCTGTTATGTCAGGAACTGAAGATTTGATAATGGCCGGAGGTGTTGAATCAATGTCACGCGTTCCCATGGGGAGCACCATTAACAGCAATGGGAATCCCATAACCCTTGGCCTTGCTATCCGATACGGCCTGGACAAAGAATGGTTCAGTCAGGCTTATGGTGCTGAACTTATTGCGAAGAAATACGGATTCCGCCGGGATGAACTGGATGAGTTCAGTTACATGAGTCATATCAGGGCTGCTGCCTCAAGGGACATGGTGGCTCAGGAACTCATGCCGGTACAGGCAGATGTCACCGGGGATGGTGAGATAGTTACAATACTTGACCATGACGAAGGTGTAAGGATTAATCCTGATCTGGAAAAGATGAAATCCCTTCCCCCGGCATTCCAGGG
>JAVYSG010000052.1:0-1865 GCA_038729325.1 Thermoplasmataceae archaeon
AAAATTCATTCACATCATTATTCAGGGTGAATAGTATTATAGAATCGCTCTATACCGGTTAAGGTGGTTACTTGGAACAACGATTGAGGTTAGGGACCTCGAATTCACTTATGATAACGGTTTTAAGGTTTTCACTGACATCAACCTGGTCGCTGAATCCGGTAAATTTGTAGCTCTTGTAGGGCCATCCGGCGTCGGTAAATCTACGCTGCTCAGGCTCATTGGCGGCTTCCTGAAACCCAGTTCCGGCGAGGTCATGTTGCAGGGGAAAAGGATACTGAGGCCAACTCCTCAGGCTGTTCTTGTTCACCAGTCAATTGTTACATTTCCATGGATGACCGCAATTGAGAATGTGATGCTTGCTCTGAAGCCAAGGCGGCTGCCAAAGGATGAGGCTAGAAGTATGGCACTGGTGGCACTTGAAACGGTTGGCCTTCAGGGGTTTGAGGATCTTTATCCCAAGGAAATGAGCGGCGGTATGAGGCAGAGAGTGGCAGTTGCGAGAGCCCTTGTTGCAGATCCGCAGGTCCTGCTGATGGATGAACCGTTTGCACATCTTGATGAACTCACTGCAGAAGGTTTGAGGCAGGATATATATAACATCCTGTTCAATGAAAGCACTCCTCTAAAGAGCGTTATTATGGTATCACACAACCTAACTGAGGTAATGGAGCTTGCTGATGTAATTTACGTCATCAACGGTTCACCAGCCACAATTGTAGCCAGGGTGGATGTGGCGCTTGCAAGGCCCCGTAATCCGCGTGATCCTGAATTTGACAAATACCTGGACAGACTGTATAATTACCTTACTCCACGGGGGAGAAATAAATGATCCCGCTCCTGCTCATGTTTCTCGCCGTTCTCGCCACGGCAGGCAGAGTTCTGGGGCTTATGCTGGCTTCTGTGGTTGTCGGGTGGTTCCTCAGTTATCAGGCAATCAGGAGCAAAACATTCGAGAACGTCTATATTGCGGCAATTGAGGTTTTTGAATCAGTACCTGTAATTTCTTTCTTTCCCATAGTGCTTGCTCTATTTGTCCTGGGGGTGGGCGGTCCAATTGGTGTTGAACTCGCAGCGGATTTCCTGGTTTTCACTGCGGTAGTATGGAACATATGGATGGCTGAATATCAGGCTTTCAAGACTGTTCCCAGGGAAATGCTTGAAGTTTCCCAGAATTTCAGGTTCGGTCTTTTGAATAAATTGAGATATATATACATCCCATTTTCTGTCCCTAGAATTTCTGCAAATCTCTTTCCAAGCGTATCCGATGGTTTTTTCTACATAACAGTGAGCGAAGTATTTGCCGTGGGAATCCACACATACAGGACATTTGGTGTTGGTACCATTCTTGATACATATATTGCACAGTCACTCTGGACATACGTACTGGAAACCTTCATTGTCCTGGGATTAGTGGTTGTCGTTGTGATAATGGGACTTCGTGAATTCAGCAAAAGGGCTGTTGCGAAATATACCCTGGATACTGATATGCCAATAGTGAGGAGAGGCAGATTGAATCTGCGTGAATCCATAAGGTTTACCGCCATGTCATCAGTCAATCCTCTCAACAGGCTTGCAAAGTACAACATGGATCGCAGGAAGAGAAGAGGCACGGAACAGGATAAATATTATGAGGAGCCGCGCCAGAAAAATTACGGTTATGCATGGGCCGGAGCAGGCATACTGATGGTCGGCCTGATCCTGTACGGTGCATACCGCATTGTTACATCAGTATCCCTGGCAGAATGGGGCACACTGTTGAGAATGACACCCACACTTCTCCTTGACCTTATGTATGACTATGCCCGTGTTGCCATAATAACTGTGGTGGCATTTGTTTTCTCAATATTTGTTGGATACTATTT
>JAVYSG010000052.1:1965-5084 GCA_038729325.1 Thermoplasmataceae archaeon
ATTGGCTGGACAATAAAATCTTCATCATCCTTCTTTATAAGACCTGAATAAAGCCCCCATTCTATAAGTATTATGTCAAGGTCCCTTTTTCCCGACGGATTGTTGTAGGTCTGAATGCCCTCCTTCTTGAGTTCATCATACAGTTCCTCAATCTCGAACTTGCCAAGCTTCAGGGCAGTCTTGAATGGCTCAACACCTGCTATGGACTGTCTCAGTATTTCCTTTCTTCTCTTCAGGCTTGAGGCGATATATTCCCTGCCTTTCTGGGTAACAGATATATCTCCCTCCGTTGCCTCAACGAAACCCAGCGTGGATGCTGTGTAAACTATGGGCATAAGATCATCAAGATCAACCTCCATTTCCTTTTCCAGTTCAAAGAGGTCGGTCTTTTCCTTGAAAATGAAGCTCAAGACATAGAGTATTCCAACTAAATCGGCAATTCTTGCATCCGGTTCTATGCTTTCCATTGTCGTAATAACGAATGGTGATGTGTTTAATTACTTTTTGTTGGCATGACGGCACTGACAGATGCTGTATTTGTATAGTTTGTAAACAGTTCAGTTTTTATTGCAGATTGAATTCACCTCTGATAGGCAAAATGGCAATGAGAGACAGGAAAGATCTGATACTTGTAAGTGTCCTTGTTGGAACGCTGATGTCAGCAATAGATACCACAATAGTGATACTTGCACTTCCAACCATAACTGTGGACCTTCATGCCTCGCTTGTATCCACAATATGGGTCATTCTCATTTATCTGCTGCTTCTTGCCGCATTCACGACACAGCTTGGCAGACTTGGGGATATTTTCGGCAGAGGAAAGATGTTTAACTCAGGTTTCCTCGTTTTCATCGCAGGTTCGGCCGCATCAGGAGCATCGTCAACAATCGATATACTCATCATTTCCCGTGGTATCCAGGCTTTTGGGGCGGCACTGATGCAGGCCAACAGCAGTGCCATCGTTGCCGACAATTTCGCACCCAGTGAAAGGGGCCGGGCTTTTGGAATCACAACAATGGGATGGAACATTGGCGGAACACTGGGTATAGTCCTTGGGGGTATCATCACAACATTCATTGGATGGAGATACATTTTCTATATCAATGTTCCAATAGGTCTCATTGGTTTTGTGCTTGCAGTTCGCTATGTGAGAGACAACAACAGGGCGCCGTCAAAGATTGACATTCCCGGTATGGCACTTCTGCTTTCAGTTCTTTCCTTAATATCATATGGCGCAACAGATATTGCCGGCCATGGCGTGGATTCATTCAACACCGTGCTTGTTGTGGCAGGGCTTGCACTTATCGCTCCTTTCATATATGTGGAAAGGACAGTAAAGTTCCCGGTTATTGAAATCAGGGCTTTCCGGGAGCCGAGACTCACGTTTTCACTTTTTGCGGCCCTTCTGCAGGCCCTGGGGTATCTGTCGGTGATCTTCATACTTATTATGTATCTTCAGGGTATCAGGGGTTTCACACCGCTCACTGCGTCTCTGCTTCTTGTTCCCGGCTACGTGATTGCAAGCCTTCTGGCGCCAAGAATGGGAAGACTCTCTGATCACATAGGCGCTGGGCTGGTGGCAGGGCTTGGCATCTTCCTCATGGCTGCAGGGGTTCTGATTTATTTCACGCTTAAGGTAAACAGCAGCATCTATCTTGTAGTGCTGGCATCAATAGTATCAGGCATAGGCGGTGCGCTCTTCTGGCCGTCCAACAACAGTGCAGTCATGTCAAGTGCTCCACGCCGCCTGTATGGTTCAGTTTCCGGCCTTCTCAGAACACTTTCCAGCATAGGAACTCTGATGAGTTATGTGATCACAATCTCAGTGGCCTCCCTGGCAATTCCGAGGTATGTTGCATTTGAGGTCTTTCTTGGGACCAATAAACAGCTTACTGGCGGAGTTTCCTCAAAATTCCTTGGAGGGTTGCATGCGGCACTTCTCATCAGCCTTGTTCTTCTCATATTTGCCGGGATTCTTTCCATTTTTAAGTCCGGGAAGAAAAGAGGTGAGACATTTGATCCTGAAAAGGGTGAATTGAAGAAAAATATTGATACATCCCCGCAGAGCGAGGACTGACAGCTGCTGAATTGAAAATCAGAGAAGCTTCTGTGCTTCAAAGATTTCATATTTTGTGGGCGGATTGACCTGTGCCACGAGGCCCTTCAGATCAGACAGGCTTGGTGCTTCCCAGTTGCATATTGCCATTCTCTCCGATCCAATCACATTTATTGACTTCAGGGAAAAACCCTGCGGCAGTTTTCCGTTCTTTGCCATATCGACTATGCTACCGACTACCTTGAATGCCGCTTCCTGATTCTTTTCTTTCCATCTGTGTTCAACAATAAGATTAACCATCTTTTGTCACCAGCTTAAGATGGCGGGGCAAAATATATATTTATAACCGGTCTAGACCGGTCATGGAGGAAATCGATCTGAAGCTGGTGAATGATCTGCCCTTCTGCAGGGTTTCCCAGCGGTTTCCCGATGCGACCATGCTGCGCTGGTGCAATTCTGCAGTGGATTATCTGGAGTTTTATGCAGGTGACGATACGCTCGACAGAATTTCTGAGGCACTGCCGGACTTAGTTGCGTCACTTAAGAGCAGGATAATATTCAAGTCAAGGAAGGAGAACAGGATTTCTGTAATGGTGGCCTGCAGATGTACCCGCCAGAACTCCACAATAAGAATGGCAGAATTTGACAGCTGCCTCTGGAAGGCGCCGGTGAAGTACGAGAAAGGTGAGGAGAATCTCTCAGTTGTTTCACTGGAGGCTGAAAATTTCAGGCAGCTTTTTGATGATCTTAACGCTGTTGGTACTGTTGAAATTGAAAGAAAACAGCAGATAGACCCTGAATCGCTCAGGGACGTATACACATTATCAATGTCGCAGCTATTCAACCCGCTAACGGGAAAACAGATGGAATACCTGCTTAATGCAATATCGGCTGGATATTTCTCAATTCCAAGGAAAATAGAGCTGGGAGAGCTTGCCACTCACATGGGCATCTCCAAATCCACGCTGCAGGAACATGTCAGCAAGGCAACAACAAAGGTAATGGCATTTCTTGAACCATATCTGCGGCTTTACCTGGGGATTCAATCTGGCAAAGGTGAATA
>JAVYSG010000052.1:5184-8490 GCA_038729325.1 Thermoplasmataceae archaeon
GTCATGATCATCTAAGCGGAAAAAATCAAGCCTGGTAACATGGGTCTATTCCAGATGGTGAATGATATGCCTGAAATCATGTTCATGATGCTGAACAGGCATATGGAAGGTGGCTTACCGAAAGTCTTCCAGGTGTGGAGAGAATTGCATGTTTTCCCGATCGGAAAAAAAGGCAATGCTCAGCTTTTGAAAATAAAAACATGCAGGAAATAACTTCAGGTTTCGGGCTGTCCTGACTTTAACGGTATCATTCAAGCATGTAAAATTCATCGATCCATAAGAACACTTCACAATTATGTTGAGGATCTGATCATGGGAAAGTATCAGGCAAAAATCCAGTCTCCTGCCCTTATTCTCTTTATATCACGATAAAAGATCTGATAGATCTCAGGAAAGTCTTTAAGGCAATATGACAGTGGTCCGCAGTGTTAAATGAGGATTTTATCCTAAAGGCATCTGTAAATTGAGTTTATTTTCAGGGTAAATGCAGAAATGATGTACACACGAACTTTTATTATGCAATTTCCTCAACAAACCAATTAATGTAACTCATTCGGCGAGTTTATCCAGTTCATATTTAGCCGTTGTTTTTGTAAGGTTATTTTGTTGAATACCGAAAATGTCAACTCTGCGGCGTTGATGGTTCAAAATTTGAACTTTAATTGCCTTATATATTATTCTTAGATATTATGAAAACATGGTTGAAATAGTGAATGCCACAGTAAGATATAACAAAATGTCAAAAAAGGCAGCTCTGGATGCTGTAAATTTCACATCCGGTGGCGAAAAGGCCGTAATCATCGGGCCCAATGGATCTGGGAAAACCACCATACTTAGACTTCTGCTTGGATTGGCAATATCCGAAACCGGAACCGTAAAAGTGTTCGGTCAGAGTGTTAACAGGATAAAAAATGAAACAAGAGTATCAACTAATTTGTCGGATGTTTACAGAATTATGAGGTGTACTGTTCTCGATACTTTCAAAATATATGCAAAAATGAAAGGTGGAAACATGGAAGAACCCATTGATATGATAAGGAAATTTGGGCTTCAAGGCATTCTTGGAAACAAACTTTATGAACTCAGCACGGGACAGCAAAAAATGGTCTGCAACATTCTCGCATTCAGTTTCTCCCCATCCATTATACTGCTGGATGAACCCTTTGACAATGTCGATCAGGGGAGCAGAATAAAACTGCTTGAAATAATAGGAAACTACAAAGGAGATATAATTCTCAACACTCATGAATTTGATTTCCTGAACAGGTTGAAAGGCTGGTCCATGTACTTCATGATTGAGGGGAAAATATTTGGAAAATTTAACTCAGATCAGTTGAGGGACCTCTATCTGAATAAGGGTGAAATAGCCGGCAATCTCGGCGTCATAGAAACAAGCTTTGGTAAGTTTTGCATCACCGAAAATTACGGGTCTGTACCTATTTCGACTTCCAGAAATCTGAATTCAATGTTTGATGAGGTGGCATAATGCTGGCCAGACCTTTCATGAAGTCCCTTCTCTCAAACAGGGCTCTGTGGGGATGGGGGATAGGATTCATGGCATTCTGGTTGTTCATGGGTGCATATGTTTTTGGTTTTCGTTCGACGAGCAGGAGTGATGTTCTGGGTGATACTTCCCTCTGGTTTTCTCTCATAGGTCTTATTGCTGGAAGCATAGTTGCAACAACAGTGTCATATTCTGTTTATTATGCGAACGCTTCACTGGCATATTCCTTCAGATATACCAGACTGAAACCTTATTCCTATATTGCAGACCTTATGATAAGTACATCGATTACAGGTGCAATCGTTGGTGCATTCATAGTTGTATTTACAGCAGTTATATTCAGTTCAAAGGCAGGGTACATGGTCACTCCAGCTTTACCCGTTGAAGCCATAGCAATATTCTTTCTCATGGGTCTGTTCATGTTCCTTCTTTCAGTTGACCTTGTGGTGTTTATGAATAACTATGCCGGATTGAAAAATATCTCATTTGTTGTTTTTATTCCACAGATTCTATCATATATCTTTGGTTTCTCAGAACTGGGTGTACCGCTACCTTCGTACGTGGTTTATGCAAGTCCCTTCAGCGACATACCCAGACTGCTGTTTCAAACCTATTTTGGTTCCCCATCCTTCCTGAACATTCAAACTGGAACGGGAGGCTCTATGAACCCCTATCTTCTTCTCTCAGGATTGTTATCATGGATTGTAATTCTGTTCATTCTCGCACTGATCCTGGTCAGAAGAATAAAACCAAGATCCATCGAGGAGGGAAGGCAAATTTGAGTGATGTGAATAACAGGGAACTTGCAGAGTATCTTCAGTGTATAGGTGATAGAAGCATACTCGCTGATAGATATTTATTTAAGAGAGCCTGGGGTGTATATTATGCAATCTGGGCACTTTCCATAGCTCTATTTATTTTTCTTCCATATATGATAAATCCAATCAGCAATATTTTGCTGCGAGACTCATTATCCATATCCGTTTACATATTGATTGTATTTCTGGCCATATATTTCACAAGTTATATTTTTACCAAGACACGTAGGCTGGTGAATCTTAGGGATGCAATAAAACATAATACAAACCACGGTAAAAGAAGGGGTACTTCAATATTTATTTTAATCGCGCTAATTTCTGCAATAATTATTATCGGTTCAACCTCTGAGCTTAATCTTGCGGGGGCAATCGCAGGCGCATCAATTTTTGCATTGATTGATTTGTACATTTACACGGCTCTTAAGGAATCCTTTGACAGAATACCATTTGAAGGTTCCGTTGCCATCACAACCTTTCTTCTGAGTGATATGGCCAGTGCAATATCCATAATAATAACAGGGAATTCAAATTTATATGGAGAATTGTGGCTCCCGGCACTTGTTGGATGGCTGTTTGCAGGCTTCTACTCTCTCTACTCAGCCATAGACACTAACCCTGACCTGAATTATACGGAGTGCATGGAAAAGTGACTTCAAAATCCGAAAAAATTCAGGACGACGGGGAGAGCGTTAATTTCCTCATATCTGAACTGAGCACCCAGTTGAACGAACCCGTTATGAAATCAGCAGCAAGGCTGACCATACTTATTGCACTGGCTTTGAATCGAAAACTGTCATTCTCAGAGCTCCTGGCCATTACCTCAATGGGCAAAGGCAGTCTGAGCAATCATCTGGATAAAATGCAGGAATATGGCCTTATACGGATCAGGACTGTTTTAAGATTAAGCGGACCCCGCACGATTCTGGAGATAACGGAAAAGGGCATAGAGGCATACAACACTTATTCTGACTTACTTCGTAGATT
>JAVYSG010000053.1:0-8240 GCA_038729325.1 Thermoplasmataceae archaeon
GTTGAATGCCTGTGACGGGAGACCGTAAAGGACCGCAAGCCCAATGAGATATGCCCCAAGTATGCCCACCGTGATCATCCACTGCTGCAGAATGCTGAAACTGCCTCTCCTCCTCTTTGGTGCCCATTCTGCAATATATGCAGTTGCAATGGCCGAATCAGCGCCAACGGCAATTCCTATGAGTGTTCTTGAAATCAGGAGCATGAACAGGTCTACAGTCACAGCTGACAGTATTGCCCCCAGGCTGTAGAGAAATGCATCGAATATGAGCATATACTTTCTGCCGTATCTGTCAATAAGTCCGGCAGCAAGGAGTGCGCCCACAGCAGCTCCCAGAGAGACCCCTGAAAACAGATATCCCTTAATGAATGGATTAACCGTAACATAGCTTGAGGGAAGAAAACGATCCACAATGCCTATATTGGACGTGTCATAGCCGAACAGAAATCCTCCGATTGTTGACAGGATGGTAAGAAGCCAGAAAAATCTGGATGTCTTCCCGTTATCAAGTCTTTCCAGAATCCTTTCTCCTGTTCCGGTACCTGCGGTTTCCATTGTCCAGAAGCGGGGGGCCAGCTATAAATTTTTTGTCAGACGATTTTCATGGATGCCTATTTTCTCTGCATATTCCCTGCAGGACTGAAATCATATATCCGGGCACCGGGTGAATTGTTACATGATCCGGTATTCAGTGATAAAGTATTGAGAAATAGCCATTATACTGGTTTAGAAATTTATAAAGTTCCAACTGTATGAAGAAAATACCAACTTTACAGCCTAAATATTGTCAGACATGCAGGCAATATTTATACTTTCTTGCCAGATTCATTTACTTGGAAAAGTAATTTTTCTGGGAAATCCGTAAAATTTTCCTGTATATTTTGGCAAAATATTTATCAATAAAGTACATTTAGCTTTTCAATAAGGAGTAACAGAAAATGACCAAATTTGTTCTGGTATCAGATTCCACGTTGAGTTACGAATACAGGAATTTTCCCCTGCTGGATTTTCTGCCGTGTGCTCCTGGGCAGGCTATTCCGGGGCCAGTATACAGGTTTCTCAAGGGGCCGGCTCCACCGGCCCACCCCAATGGCGAGGCTGTTTTCGCACCGTATGCACTTAGAAAGGTTGAAGCCGCTCTACTTCGGAAGTTCCCGAAGAAGGATATTGCTGTGGCTCATGAAGATTATCTTGACAGATTCATAACTGATGATACAAAGGTCATAGGAGTCTCCACCATGGATCCCCTGGGGATCGGCCCCACAACAATGTCATATTACGCGCTGTTTGGCGGTGAAATGATGGCATGGGTCCGCAAGGAGTGGGATTCTCTCATAGCCAGAATAAATGCCGCACGGGCCGGCAAGAAAGCAAAGCTTATTGTTGGAGGACCTGGAGTCTGGGAATTCACCATACTGAGAGATGAGATAGAGAAATACAACTTCGATTACATTGTCCAGGGAGAGATCGATGATATTGCTGAAACCCTCTTTGAGCAAATTGCGGAGGACAGCATAGACAGCGCGCTCTTTCATAAGGGCTACATGACATATGATGATGGCTTCAGGAAGGTCGTCAAGAATGATGATCTGTTTCTTGCCAGAGGGCTGACAAAATCAGCTTATCCCAGGCTCGAGGATATCCCGGAGATAGTAAACCCTTCAATGAAGGGCATGGTTGAGGTGATGAGAGGATGCGGTGTTGGCTGTGACTTCTGTGAAGTTACACTCCGGCCACTCAGGTACAATTCTGTTGAGAGGATCGTCAACGAGATAAAGGTGAACCAGAGAGGCGGTATTGACAATGCGTGGCTTCACTCCGATGAGATCTTCGGCTACAAACACGGAAACATGTTTGCACCCAATGAGGATGCACTGTCCGAGCTGTTTTCTGCTGCCATTGGGGTTCCAGGCATAAAGACATCCAACCCGACGCATGGGAGGATATCCATACCTGCAGGCTACCCTGAAATGATGGAGAAGCTTTCCAAAATATTGAAGACGGGACCAAGAAACTGGGTGGGAATCCAGACCGGTGTTGAGACTGGCAGCGATGAACTTGCAAGAAGGCACATGCCAAACAAGACGCTCCCTCTCAAAATTGGACCTGACGGAAGCTGGCAGGAAATTGTCTGGCAGGGAGTGTTTGTTGAGACCAGGAACTACTGGAGACCTGCCTTCACAATACAGGTGGGGCAGGAAGGCGAGACTGTTGAAGACATGTGGGAAACAATTGCCATGATAAACAGGCTCAGCAATTCATACGCTCTGGGAAGACCATTTGAGTTCACTGTGACTCCACTGGTCAACGTTCCGCTTGGTAGAATAAAGTCCAGGGAACTCAACACAGATGTTCTTACCGCTGACCAGCTTGCTGTGTACTACGCGTCTTACAGGCACCTTGCAAAGATGGCTTCAAGAGACGGATTCAGAGATGCCCATGGAAATATAATCGCAAGGCTCGGCACAGGCTCTCTCATATCAGGAGGAGGCCTCCTGATGATGAAGTACGTCGAATCAGTTGCCAGAAAGAAAGGCGTTGATATCGAGAAAGTCAAGAAATGGGGACTGGACCAGAAGGATGAGTTCCATTCGCTTGCCGCCATGAGCGGCGCCTGATCCCTCTAAACTTATTTTAACCCCTTTCAATATACATTCTGTTGATAGTCAGAAATCCTGATGCCCTTGATTTTTCATATGTGCCCCAGAAACTCAGGTTCAGGGATGTTCAGATAGAGACCATAAGAAAGGCAATGCTTGAGCCCCTCAGATCCGGCATAAGCAGCAATCTTGTGGCTTTCGGCGATTCCGGTACAGGAAAGACTTCCACCATGAAGTACCTTGCCAGGGAGGAGAAGGGATTCATAATTGTTTACGAAAATGCCCTGTCTTTCTCCAGCCTGAAGATGCTGCTCATTGATGCCCTGTACAACATGGGCAAGCTTGTGGGCTCCAGGAATATGTCATACTCAGACATTTTCAGAGGATTCAACCTGGTTTCCCAGAAGAAGGGAAGGAAGATCGTTCTGGTTATAGATGAGGCCACAAACCTTATAAAATTTGAAAGAGACGGGCTATACAATCTCCTCAGAGCGGGGGAGATATACTTTACACCTGTATCAACCATTCTTGTGTCAATGGAGGACCCATCAATTTACATGACAGAGAGGGATAGAAAATCCCTTGGCGTCTTTTCGAGCATTCTTTTCAACAGGTACTCAGAGGATGAGCTTGTGAGGATCATTGAGGAGAGGGCAAGGATAGCAATGGTACCCGGTTCAATAAATGATGAAATGCTCAGGCACATAGGCCATGTTGCAGGGCCGTTCGGAAGTGCAAGAGTTGCCATAGAGCTGCTCCAGAAATCCATATACATCTGTGAATATCGTGATGGTACATCTGTTTCCATAGAGGATGTCAGGGCTGCTCAGTCCATGATCAACCCTTATGTGACGGAAAGCAAGCTCAGCGAGCTGGATCCACTGGATCTCGCCGTCCTGCTGTCAATCTGCCACTGCCTCAGGGATGAACCGAGCACTTCCATGTCATGCGTTCTGGAGGATGTCAGGATTGTCTCGGAGCAGTTCGGCGTGGGCCTCAGGGAAAACACGGCAGTTTATAGATCTGTAAAGAGACTTGAGAATCTGGGCATCGTTGAGGGCAGAGTGGTTGGACGCGGTGACAGGCAGGGAGTTGCCAAGCTCATAGGCATAAATGATATTCCTGTTTCCGTCCTTGAGGAGAAGGTTGAAGCGCTCATAAGGAGAAACTGAAGAGGTCTGTCTTCTTATGCGGTGAGCATGAATCCACAACAAAATCGATCTGCCTGAATGCCATTGATAGCTGCCTTTCATAAAACTTCAGGTCTATTCTGTCATGTGTGCCATCCAGATCAACAATACCACCATGGTGATCCACAACAACAACTCCGACACGGCTGCCAGGCATGATCCGGTATCCCCTGTTCATGGCTTCCTTGATTGCCATTCCCTGTATATTGTGCACAGCATATTCCTCAGGGTTTCTTGTTACATGCAGGGGTATCCTGAAATCTTCAAGAGGAAGATGCCTGAGCGAACGCATATAACGAGCTTCCAGGTCCCTGATCTCATTCCGTTTTGCCCAGATATCATGAGGTGTTGTGCATTTCCTCAGAATCTCGATGGCTTCCAACTGGAATTTTACGCATAATGGCGGCACATCCCGCCTCCTGACACACAGCCCTCGAACCTTGACGGTACCGTCCATGCGAAGACCCATGTACCTGTTCAGTGCGCCAAGGCCCGAATTTGCCGGCATGAATACAATCCATCTGTAGTGGCCGTCCTCAACTATGCCTATGCCGGTCCTGTCCTGAATCTCTGAAAGCACATTTCCCACATCTCCTGAGCCGGTTATCCAGAGTGAATCCACTATGCCGTGTATTGGAGTGAAGCCATTCAAACGTGATATGTTCATGGCCATTGCCAGCGCCCATCTCCCCATGGCTGTTATTGATTCATGTATCTCTATTTTCCCGAATTTGGCGTTTTTGTATCCTGTGTATCCGAACGATGTCAGCAGCATCCATTTGAGAGCTGCGTCTCTCATGCCGTACAGTCCTGATTTCCCCTTTACGGATTTGTAGAAGAGCCGCCTTTTCAGAAGGCCGTCCAGGGCAGATGCAAGGAAACCGCGCTCCGTTCCGGATGTGGAGTACGGAGTGCCATGAATTCTTATGGTACCACTCTTCTGAATGGTTTCTGGTGAGAGGTTGTACCTGACCATTATGCTTGGGTACATGGAGGAGAAGTCAATTTCATGGACATCGGTGTAAATCCCCGGGTCAGGCTGCAGAACCAGCCCGCCGCTGTCAGTATTCAGGAGTGTTTCGGCGCTCTTCGCCTCCTCATGATCGTCCTTCCTGACCGGGATCAGCACCCCATTCCTGATCGCATATGCCTCTTCCATTGCTGAAACGGCAGTGCCGGTGGTGACCCGTGATGCTGTCACAATGGGCAGCCCTGATGTGCGGGATATCTCAATGAGCCCATGAATCCCTGTCTCAGAATATGCAAATGAATCTGATTCTATACATATCTTCCCATCAATGGACACACGGGGATTGCTGTAATGGGTCTGTCCGTAGGATTCGAATGTGGAGCCATTGGATGTGGTCACGTGCGGCAGCCTGTAACCCTGATTGAGAATCATGTGAAGGATCTTGCTGAAGAATCCGTCCCTGTTGCTGTATATAATTATTGTGCCAAGGTTTATTGCCCGGTGGGCCTCATATATGGCGTCAGAATCTATCCGCGGGAAATGCATGCCATTTATTTCAATATCATATGGCATTCCAAGCATGGAACGGCCAACTATTGTGGATACTGGTATATCCGGATCCGGGTCCATGGGATCTTCCAGCGTGAAGAATCCAAGGTTTCGCTCTGCCATGAAGCGCAGCACGGGATCAATGTCGCCGTTGTATATTGAGAATTTCCTCTCCATGCCTATGCTGTTTATGATTGCCATCAGGTCCCTTATTCCGGAAGGCCATACGGGTATGCGGATACCGGCAATATTGCCATGCACATTCCGCATTGTGTCAAAGCTGTATCCGTATATGCCTGATTCGTCAAGCTGCCTGGCAAGAAATGCAAGATCATACATGTCTCCGGATACGAATATCCAGCTTCTGTTGCTGTGGTTCCGGCAGCTTATCCGGCCATGATCCAGATACCAGACTCTTATTGTATCAGAACCGGTGGCATTTACTATGGTTCCGTGCATTCACTGGCCATCCTCCATTATCCTTGAGTACAGATCAATTATGATGGAAATCAGGAAACCTGTATATGGATCAACGCCGGAGTACGATATCTCTGCTGAATGCCTGCGCCCCATCATAACTATATCATGCATGATGGCAGCCTGCGACTGCGGCATTATGGAAGCCATCCTGTCCAGATCCACTGCCAGATCCTCCAGCACCTGGCGTGCGGTTGGCACACTCCTTCCCATATCAGATCATCCCCATGTGCACAGGTCTGTTGCCAAGGTACCTTGACATTATGCCTGGATCGCCGATTATGTTCATGTAAACAGGGCAGCCATGGTAGTACGTCATGATGCGGATTATATCGTATATGCTGGCCACGATGGATCCGGGCCATGACGAGACCACACCGGATGAAAGCGCCATGTAATATGGTTTATCATCAGAATCCATGAGTATTTTCTGGAGCTGGAAGGATGTCAGTATGCGCTGTACCATTATGGTATCCAGTTCATCACGGGCAAACTGATGCCTGAAATCGGACATTATGCCATCTGTGATGAGCAGATGCACAGTATCTGATTCAAATTCCTTCATGAAGGTTCTGACATTTTCTGCCTGGAACGATTTCGTTGAAAATATCCTGAGTGGGGCATGCATGCCTTACTTTAGATACACCGGTATATTAATCAGATTATGTGTCCGTGCAAAATGAGAAAATGAGTGGAAATCGGCTATTTTACTACCTGGCGCTTCCTTGAAAATGAGGCTCTTGCCTTGAATGCCTCATTCAGATGCAGGGCAACATTGATAACACCAAGGTGTGTGATGGCCTGCGGAAAATTGCCCAGCTGATCACCAGTCTTAAAGTCTATTTCCTCTGAAAAGAGACCGAGGTGGTTGCCCCTGTCAAGGATGGATTCAAACACAACCTTGGCTTCATCAATCCTGTCCATCTGGATCAGGACATTCACATACCAGAATGATAGCAGGAGGAAAGCATTATCCTCTCCCTTCAGCCCGTCATCCTCACGATATCTGCGGAACAGGTGATCGGTGACCCTGAGATCCTTCTCTATCTTTTCCACAGTGCCAACAATCCTCGGATCATCTGCAGGGAGGAATCCAAGAAGCGGCATCCGAAGCAGTGATGCATCGGTTTCACTGCTTCCATAATACTGCACAAAGCTGTTCTGCTCCTCGTTGAAGCCATTGGCAATTATATCCTCCTTTATCTCATCTGCAATGGCCCTCCACTTCCTGTATGGGCCTGAAAAACCCTGATCTTTTCCCATTGCTATGGCGTTGTTGAACGCAGACCAGGAAACAACCTTGGAATAAACATAATGTCTTGGTTCTGTCCTGAATTCCCAGATACTTGAATCCGGTGATTTCCATAACGTTGAGAGATGATCCAGTGTTTCGCCGACAAAGTTCCACAGATATGAGTTTATAACGCCCCCTGCATCACTGAGTGCACAGATAGCGTTCACTATGGAACCCATCTGGTCTATCTGGAGCTGATCAGATGCCTTGTTGCCAACACGGACCGGTCTTGATCCCATGTAACCCTCATAATCCAGCTCCATCTCTTCCAGGCTTGAACTGCTGTTTATGGGGTAAATTGTGCGAATTCTGCCATCATGCTCTATCTTGTCCATCATATCATAGAGAAACTTGGTTGCCTCCCTCTTGTAACCAATCAGTGAAAGTGCTTCGATAACATAGGCTGTATCCCTTATCCACGCAAAGCGGTAGTCCCAGTTCCTCTCGCTGCCTATGCACTCCGGAAGGCTCGTGGTTGGTGCTGCTACCATTAGACCGGTTGGTTCGAAGAAGAGCCCCTTCAGTGTAAGGGCAGATCTGTTCACATCGTTATTGTACAGCCCCCTGTATGTGGTGGAGTTGCTCCATTTCTGCCAGTAATCAATTGTATCCTCCAGCCTCTGGTACGATTTGTAGTCAGAAATAACGTCCAGATGTGAAATACCATAGAGTGCAATGAGCCACCTTGACGTACGCCTTGGTATTTTCTGGGATCCAATAACTCTGTCACCATCGCGTGAAAGTGGTATCTCGCTGACAATACCCACCTTAATATCTCCATACCTGAATATGAAACCATTCTTTCTCTGCTCTATGATTGGCGTATGTTTCCCATAATTTATGGTTGCCTTGAATGCGATATCAACTTCCACGTCCTCGGAAGTGGTCTCGACCATTCTGTGTATTTCCGGGAAGCTGATGGTTGAATAATCAGATGTTGGGATAAAGTCCGTCAGGCGCAGAATAATCTTGCCATCCCTGATGAATTCTGTGATGAGGACGTTGGTGAGTTCCTTGTAGGACTGTATAACCTCAAGATTTTCCGTATCATGGGGCTTGATTGAAAAATAACCACCCTTGTTTTTGTCCAGTATTGAATCGAAAACAGGAGGTGAATCAAAATTTGGAAGGCATGCCCAGTCTATTGTCCCATTCAGGCC
>JAVYSG010000054.1:0-8172 GCA_038729325.1 Thermoplasmataceae archaeon
TCCGGCTCAAAGTAGCAGAAAACGTCTCTCCGACCCGAAAATGGCTGCAATTTTTCAATTGTGTAATCAACTGCCGGAACTGTGTCCCCTTCAATATTTGCCATCAGATAATCAGGTATAAAGTCATCCGGCAGCATTACACTGTTCTTGAGATCAAATAATGCATCTTCCAGTTTAACCGGTTTATTTTCATTTGCTGTGCGTGCACTTATGTAGTTGTATATATGCAGATTAATCAGATCACGCACACGTCTGCCCGGTTCATGTGCAGGAAGCTCAGCGGAGCTGGAAGGCGGCTCAGTTCCCGACCAGATTACAACAGAAATTGAACTTCCATCCATATTCCGGGAAACAATGTCGGCTTCAGGCATGGAATCCAGTGTCCGTATGACATCCTCCACGTTCAACCCGCAATTGATGGATATGCTGTCCAGAGACCATGGTGCGAGAATCCATGTGGCAGGTCCCTTTGCGCGGTCCCGCGTCTGGATTTTCTCCATTATATTCCGTATACTGAATGTTTCCATGAGGTAGTTCTCAATCACCACATCGGCGCCTGTGATCATGCCCACCTCAATGGCTCTTTACACTTAAATTGTATTGCACATTTTTGAGTACTTCATCATTCATTTTGTGATAATGGAACTCTCAATAAGACGAAAAAGAAAGCGTGACCAGCTAACTATATATACACAGGTTGGTTATGAACACTTAAGGAGATTATGAAAACTATGAGCGGGGATAGGTTCAATTATTATCTTAAAGTCATAATGAACTCCAGAATTGAGGATTTGCCTGAAATTTCAGAGCAGTTTGAAAATGATATGACCATATCTTCCGCAGAAGCGCAGGAGCTTGAAAGGGTCATAGAAAAACACCTCAGCCTGTTTAACAGATTCGGCGCAAAGGTTGTTAATGCTGCCACTGGTGCGGAAGAGATTCCTCCAAAGTCTGATATTGACAACTTTGGCAACACATCCATTCAGCTTGAAACACAGGAGGCATACGGGCTTGACTGGAAAGTCTATATTCCCAACCCTGGATTCGCCAATTCTCCAGTGAAAAAATGGTATTATAACAGAAAGGTTGCATCGATTCTCAATGATCTTCTAACCGATGTTGTACCCGGCAGACTCAAGGATTATTTTGATTATCCCCCCTGGTTACTTGGTACGGTGCATGCTCCCAGCACCATATTTATGCCCATAAATGAAATAATTAACCTTGCCATAGGACGTGGAATTATACCTGACTGGGACTATCTGGTAGCCAAGGGGCTCCCCAAAGCTCTCGTTGATGTACTCAGAACTGAAAATATTGGTTATAACCTGTAGTCTGCCTTTTAAGTAAAGAGCGTAACTCTGATACTTTTTATTCCTTGAATACATTACTATACTATGAAAATGAGTGGGATAATAACCCCAATGGTCACGCCATTCAGGCAGAACGGGGAAATAGATTATGATGCCACAGAAAAACTCCTGGACTATCTCAAGGGGATCGGGATATATGGTGTTTTTCCCAACGGAAGCACCGGGCTCTTTCCGTTTCTTTCATCCGAAGAGAGAATGAAATTTCTGGAATTCGTTGTGGAACACAGCAGGGGCATGAAGGTGCTTGCCGGAATTGGTTCCTCTTCCACACAGGAATCGGTTAAACTTGGCAGGCACGCGAAGGAAGCTGGTGCGGATGCGCTTGTTCTGATGCCAACCTATTACATCACTGCAGGACAGGATGAGATAATGAAGCATTTCAGAGAAGTAATCGGTACAGTAAGGAAGGAAATATTCATTTATAATATACCTCAGCTGTGCGGTGCCAGAATTGAGCCTGAAACAGTAAAAAAGCTGAAGGATGAGTTCCCTGAAGTGATAGGGCTCAAGGAGAGCTCTGCCGATATGCGGTATTTTTCCGACATAATGCAGTTTTCCGGACCTGACTTCTCGATTTTTCAGGGGCAGGATGACCTCCTTATTCCGTCTCTGTCAATAGGTGCTGATGGTGGAGTTTGTGGACTTACCAATTTTGGCAAGCCGGTTGTAACTGCCTACAGGGAGTTCACGTCAGGTAAAATTGATGCGGCAAGGAAGACACAGATGCAGAAAATCGACCCTGTCATCAGGTCGCTTCTTACCTCGAGATTCCCGTCTGCCTACTATTATGCGTTTTACAGGAAGTTTAACATCAATGGTGGATACAGGTCTCCCATGGTAGAACCATCTGAAAAGGCAAAGAATGCGGTGAATGGAGCCCTGGACACACTGGAGTAATCCGTGAAATTTTAACCATTTAACCATATTTCTTTGAGATCCATGCAGAAAGAGCCTGGCGGTATTGGGTAAATTTGCCCTCTGCATATTTTATAATCCATGAAGTTGAATTTAGTCCCGGTCTTTAAATTGCTCCTACAGATGAACCCACCCGATCATTTTCTTATTTTGCTTTGCTGCAAATATTTTCAATGATCATGTGCCTGATTTACTACTCAGTATTTATCCCTGGAGTTAATTGCACCGGGATAAACTTTGATGACAGGTGTTCATCTGGCGCCAGCATCTCAATCTGCATAATCTGGTAATAATCGTAGGAGAGCCGCATACCTGAGAAAGTTAATATAGGCTCTACGGCTTACGTTTTGCCTTAGTGAAGGAGGTTCCAAAATGGATAAAAACAGCTATGTGAAATTTGAAACTCCCGAGTCCGTGGAAAAGAAACTACTGGATCTTGTTGAGAATTCATTCAGAAGCGGGAAAATAAAGAAGGGTACAAACGAGGTTATTAAGTCTATTGAGAGAGGAGAGAGCAAGGTGGTTGTGATAGCAGAAGACGTATCCCCGCCGGAAGTAGTATATTATCTTCCAATGCTCTGTGAAGAGAGGAAGGTTCCCTACGGATTCGTGAAAAAGAAGAGTGATCTCGGTGCCAAGGTTGGCATAGCCTCAGCAGCATCCATATCTGTTGTTGATGTGGGCAGCAAGGGTGAGGAGAATCTTAAACAGGTTGTTTCCGAACTTGCTGAAATCAAGAAATAAGGTGATCTGCAATGGCAGATGAAGGAACACCGGCAGAAGTAGTTGAGCTGATGGGAAGAACTGGCATGAGTGGAGAAGCCACAACCGTAAAAGTCAGAGTTCTGGCCGGCAGAGATCAGGGCAGGATAATTGCAAGAAATGTCATGGGTCCGGTACGTGTCGGTGACATTCTCATGCTGAGGGAAACTGCCAGGGAAGCAAGGAAACTTTCAATCAGGTGATAATGGTGGCATCAAAAACCTGCAGCTTTTGTGGAGCACAGATCGAGCCAGGAACCGGTTTCCTGTATGTAAGGAAGGATGGAAATGTCCTTAACTTCTGCAGCAGGAAATGCCAGGTGAACATGATAGACCTTAAAAGAGTTCCCAGGAGAACCAAATGGACCAAGGAATACCACACAATTAAGGAAATGAAGAAACAGAGTTCTAAGAGCTGAAGGTGGTATAACTGGAACGAACATTAATCCTGATAAAACCCGATGGCGTTAAGAGAAGGCTTTCGGGCGAAATTATTTCACGTTTCGAGAAGAAGGGGCTTAAGATAATTGCCCTTAAAATGCTGGTAGTGTCAAAGGAAAAAGCAGAAAAACACTATGATGTTCATAAGGGAAAGCCTTTCTTCAATGACCTGGTGTCATATATTACATCCGGCCCGATTGTTGCTGCCGTGCTTGAAGGCCCTGGAGCAATATCCATCACCAGGCTTATGTCTGGAACTACAGATGGTTCAAAGGCACAGCCTGGCACAATCAGGGGAGACTATTCCACCGGAATTGAAAAGAACATAATCCATGCCTCAGACTCTTCAGAATCTTTCCAGCACGAATTTCCCATATTCTTCAAGAATGATGAAGTGAGTCAGTATCAGTGCGGAGATGAAAGCAACCTCTACTGAGGTGGTTATGGATAACAGACAATACCGTCAGCCGATCGTTTGCGTTCTGGGCCATGTGGATCATGGCAAAACCTCAATTTTAGATGCAATAAGAGGCACCTCGGTCGCAAAAAAAGAGGCGGGCGGCATTACCCAGAGAATCGGCGCCACAAACATAGACGTCAGTGAGATAGAGGAAAAGGCCAGAGGACTTCTTGGCCATGGAAAGCTCAAGATTCCGGGACTCCTTTTTATTGATACGCCTGGGCATGTGGCCTTTGCCAATATGCGAGCTCGCGGCGGTGCACTGTCAGATATTGCAATTCTTGTTGTGGATATAAATGAAGGATTCAAACCTCAGACCATAGAATCCATAAATATCCTTAAAAAGTTCAAGACTCCATTCGTGGTGGCAGCCAACAAGATAGACCTTGTACCGCTTTACACTGCAGTCAAGAATGTTACCTTCCAGCAAGCCATGAAAGCTCAGAGGCAGGAATATATTGACGAACTGGAGAAGCGGCTTTATGATCTTGTGAACCGGTTTTACGAATTCGGCATAACAAGTGAAAGATACGACCGCATTTCTGATTTTTCAAGGACAGTTGCCATTGTTCCAATGAGTGCGAAAGCAGGCATCGGAATATCTGAAATTCTTATGGTGATAGCAGGGCTTGCTCAGAGATATCTTGAAGATAACATAAAATTCCTCCAGACGAAGGGAAGAGGGACAATTATAGAGCTTATGAAGGAAGAATCAATTGGTACCATTCTGGACACTGTTCTCTACCAGGGTGTCCTGCATAAGGGAGACAGTGTTGCCGTAAACACAAGGAACGGCCCAACTGTTACAAAGGTAAAGGCAATGCTGGTCAATTCCAGGGGCAAATCCAAAAAACTCATAGAGAAGAATGCTGTTGAATCAGCCTCTGGTGTGCGGCTTCTGATGGCGGACAGGCTTGATGTTGTCTCCGGATCCCCGGTTATAGCTGTTGATGGTGACCCCAGCGACGCATTCAGGGAAATCATGGAAGAATCACAGGTTAATATAATCCTGTCAGAACACGGAGTAACCGTAAAGGCGGATGCCCTGGGTTCACTTGAGGCAATCGCCTATGAACTGAAGGAAAAAGGCATTTCCATAAGATCGGCGCAGGTTGGCGACATAAACAAGAGAGATATAACAGATGCTGCAACCCTCAATGATCCAATGGATCGCATAATCATAGGATTCAATGTTCAGTTTCTTTCTGAAGCTCAGGATGCTGCGGCAACATCAGATGTGGGTGTGAAAGTCGGGGACGTTATCTATTCCCTCATACAGGACACTGAAGACTGGCTGTCCAGGAGAAGAATGCAGCTCGATGAGGGCAGAAAGCAGAGAATGCCAATGCCAGCCAAGATCTCAATTCTTCCTCAGTATATATTCAGGGCTGCCAAGCCGGTAATAGTGGGAGTCAGGGTACATTCAGGAAGGATCAAGGTTGGAGATTCGCTCATAAAGTCGGATGGCAGATTCGCCGGAACAGTCAGAAGCATCAGGGAGGGAGAGAACTCAAAGCAGTTCGCAGATGCACCTGCAGAAGTTGCGGTTTCCATAGATGGTGTTACCCTCAACAGGCAGATCTTCCCGGAAGAGCCGCTCTATGTGGACATACCAGAGGGCGTTGTGAAAGAGCTGAGGAATGACCCACTGGACAAGGACACAATGAATACACTTGATGAAATAATTCAGATAAAAAGGAAGGAGAATATTTTCTGGGGCACCCGAACCTAGATCACAAGATTCAGGAGGTATGTGGCTGCAATTGCAAGTAGCGGCAGCACAGCATAGATTTTTCTGATCCTGACAAATGAAAGAAAGATGAATATGAAAGAAAGGGTCGACATCAGAATTATTGACCAGCGCCCGACGGACAGCTCCACAGTACCGAATAGCAAGGATATGCCAAGGATCAGGCTCCCCTTGTAAATTGTGGTTCCAGTTGTGATTCCCAGCGTGGCCTCCCCATCTTTCCTTACCATAACCAGGCCGAACATAATGATCTCGGGCAGGCTTCCGGCAACACCGGTTATAATAAAGCCTGAAGAAAAGGATGCAATGCCTGCAATGCGCGATATACTTACTGTATAATCAACCAGTGCTTCTGCGGCAAGCGCCAGCAGCACCAGAGCAACAGCCATTTCCACATAATTCACCTCTGTTTCTGATCTATGCGGAAGTTCATGCGTTGATGCCCTGTTTGACAGAGCATACAGAGCATAAATGGCTATCAGCGGTATTCCAAGATACCATGGATCCCTGACCCAGACCACAGACATGGCCAGCGCGATTATGCTGATTGCCAGAAGCACGTAGCCATCTCTCCTGAATCCTGAAAAGTTCTTACGGGCCATTAAGGCCAGGACTGGAAGGAATATGATCAGGGTTATGACGTTGGAACCCTGTACTGTGCCGAAGCTCAGTGACCCGTAACCGCGTATGGATGATGAAAAAACAACAGCAAATTCATCTATAACGGCGCCGAATGATATGATATATGTTCCGACAGATTTGCTTGAAATCCCATACTTCATCCCAACATGAAGAGCCTCTTCAAGAAAGACGTCACCGGAGATGTAAAGTGCAATTATGCCCAGAATAATTCCTGTAATATCGATCCATAAGGGGAAAGAATCATAAACCAGAGAGAAAAAAATAAAAAAAACTGACAATAATATGGAAACTGCCAGAAAACGCTTATTCAAATTATCACAGAATCACAAGTTGCTGGGGTTTCTCCACCGTGAGTTCTTCAGCGATCGAAACGCCTCTGCGCAGCCTCTTGCAATCCATGGTATCCGGCTTAAGCTGGTCCACAATATAATCAAATGCAGTTTCTGCTCCCTTTGGGTCTCCACAGGTGTAGATATCTAGCGTTACAAGGCCATGCTCCGGCCATGTGTGAAAGGACAGGTGCGATTCAGCCAGAAGCACAACGCCACTTGCTCCCTGAGGCTGAAACTGGTAATAATCTGAAGATATCTTTGTGAGGTTCCCTGCCCTTACAGCATCCTCAATGACGGGATATAAGCTATCGACCTTTGATATTATGTCTGAATCCACACCGTACAAATCCGCCAAAATCTGAAAACCTACTGCCACTACCATCTTCCTCCATGCTTTTCACCTACTGGATGACGATCTCTTGTATTAAAGTGTTATATTTAAATATTTATCTGATCCTCTAACTTTAATAAAATAAGACAACCAGAATAAAATAGTCTAATTCAAATGCCAATGATAAATATTGTTAATAAAATTTATCTACTATTATATTTATGGTGTCACAAATATTTGATCCTGACGTTTACATCCCTGTACCTGTTTTGAAGGTCCTTTATGTCGGAAATCAGATAATGGAAGCGTCTGTTTGATACCAGTACTGTGGAACTCACTCCTCTTACCCCGGCCTCAAATGCCGAATGTATGGATGCATATTCGAGATCCGGCTTTATGCCGGACTTCCTGCAGATCACGTAGGCTTCTTCGCCAATGGTGCCCACCAGTGATCTGCTGTCTCCCTGCGCCTCGTCAAGGATAGATTTGAAATCAAAGCTCTTGCTCATATTTTCAGCATCAGGCAATACAATAACTGAAACCGTACCGATTTTAACATCTATTATGCCGTTGATGGATGTTACAGCAACCATATCGCCATCTTCCGCATTGTTTTTTGCCCTGCCTTTAGCGCCCTTTCCAGATGATGTGGAAGCATAGAGGTAGCCGTTTCTCATGTCAAGGCTCACCTGGTCACCTGATTTTATTCTGCCCGAAGCTATAGCCTCCCAGGTCACCACATCGTCAAGGCGTGCAATGCTCTGGGAGACGAAATCCCTCATGCTGGAAAGGCCTGTGTCAAGAAAATTGAATCCTTCCTTGGTTATGTTGCTCTCAGAATCTATAAAGCCTTTTCCGTTCATGATTTTCATATGGTACTGCACGCCCTGAACGGTTATCCCGATGCTTCTGGCAATTGCAGATGGCTTTTTCTCGCCATCGAAAATGTTAAGCAGTATCATGATCTGTGTCAGGGTTCCCTGATCCGGAAGCATTTATGGGTATGGAAACATCAACATATTAGACTGATCTTCCATAAGCTGGTGATTCATGGATGATTTACAGTGATCTTATAATTGCCGACATAGGCCATGGTGAATACCAGGAAGTGCTTGAACTCCAGAGACAGCTGAACAGTGCCAGGAATGAGAATGTGATACCGGATGT
>JAVYSG010000055.1:0-2747 GCA_038729325.1 Thermoplasmataceae archaeon
AATCCAATTAAACCGCACGCTCCTCCCGTTGCGGTGCTCCCCCGCCAATTCCTTTAAGTTTCAGCCTTGCGACCATACTCCCCAAGCGGCCCACTTAACACCTTCGCTCCGGCACTGCCTCCCCTCAACGGAGAGGCAACACCAAGTGGGCAGTGTTTACAGCTAGGACTACCCGGGTATCTAATCCGGTTTGCTCCCCTAGCCCTCGTTCCTCACCGTCGGATCTGTTCTAGTTGAACGCCTTCGCCACCGGTTGTCCTTCCAGGATTACAGGATTTTACCCCTACCCCAGAAGTACATTCAACCTCACCCAGTCCCTAGTCCCACAGTCTCTTCAGAGGATCTCCCGTTGAGCGGGAGAATTTATCTGAAGATTTACAGGACCGGCTACGAACGCTTTAGGCTCAATAAAAGTGACCACCACTCGAGCTGCGGGTGTTACCGCGGCGGCTGGCACCCGTCTTACCCAGCTCTTATTCCTCAAGCTTTTTAGGCTTAAGAAAAGCCTTGACATTGTCAAGGCACTCAGGTTTCCCGTGTCGCGCTTTCGCGCATTGCACAGTTTTCGCGCCTGCTGCGCCCCGTAGGGCCTGGACTTGTGTCTCAGAGTCCATCTCCGGGCTCCCCCTCTCAGGGCCCGTACCCGTCCTCGGCTATGTGGTCCTTTACACCACATACTACCTGATAGGCCGCAGACTCATCCTCAGGCGCCGAAGCTTTTGCCACCAAAGCATTCCAGCATATGGTAGCTATGGGGAATTACCCTCAGTTTCCCGAGGTTATACCCCACCTGGGGGTAGATTGTCCGCGTGTTACTGAGCGGTACGCCGGTGTCTTGCGACCCCATGACTCGCATGGCTTAGTCGAAACCTGATAGCAGTGGCCGCCGGCAGGATCAACCGGAGTTAATCCTTTATGAAATATTATGGAAAATTGGCGAGCCACAGTTTGCACCTTTTCTCCTGTCAGAAGTGAGTTTTGCCTCACAACTCCATGTTTACCAGACCTGGAATCAAGGGTTCATACTGAACTTAAACGTTCTGTCCCCCTATCGCCTTATGTTCTGATATCTATTTGGCCAATTAGCCATTTAGTGCGTAATCCGACTTATAGCAAAACAATATATAACGTTTTCGAAGTACTTCCTGTTGCGCATCGTTTAGCTTTAAATATACCACTGTATGCGATCACTTTTCGCTGTTGAACCGACATCTTCAGTCATAATATTTGACAGAATTACTTATTGCCACTGATTAAAACTTAAGTGCAAAACGAACCTTACACTTCAGGAATGCAGACTGAACTCCGCACAATGCCCTGGACAATATATGCCTCACGGGGGATATATGGAATGAACTGGTTTTCAATTGCTCCCGGTCTCCCATATATAATCAGCGGCCTTGGCATGACCACGGTTGAGGGTGGTCTTGTTGCCACATCGTTCTACCTTGGCATCATTCCATTCCAGGTACTGGGTGGAGTCCTGTCATCTAAATTTGGGAATATTACTGTCTCCATTTCCGGAATAGCCATGCTTGGAATATTTACTCTGCTGTCTTCCGCAGCGCATGATTTTACCTACCTGTTCACGTGGAGGTTCCTTGCAGGTTCAGGGTCTGCACTTTTCTCTTCTCCCGCACTGGCATTTCTCTCATCCCTTGAGAACAGGAGATCACTTACAATGCGGGTGGGTCTTTACAATGCAGCATTCAGCATAGGATCGGCCCTGGGCATAGTATTCTTCACCTTCACGGATGCCACTCTGGGATGGAGAACAACCTTCCTCATTTCCGGATTGCTTGCACTTGCATCAGTTCCATTCCTGGCCATAAGTTCAATGGGCATCAATATATCCTCACCCTCCAGGGCAGTAAGGAATTATGGAATATCTGATTCCGTGAGAGGCGTGTGGCGTTTCTCACTTTCTGCTGCCATTGCCGTTCTTTCAGAGGCCATAATAGGGCAGGTGTTCATCCTTTACTCTGAGAGGCACGTACAAATCAATGGATATCTTTCCGGTATCACTGTAACTGTCTATATGCTTGTTGGATTTGTGGGCGGAATCCTCTGGGGCAGATACTTCATGAAATCCGGAAACAGAAATGCCATGTTTCTATCCACTGTATTCATACTTTCTGTAACGTTCTTCCTGATCCCTTTTTTGAGAACGTTTACCTCACTCCTCGCAATTGTATCACTGGATGGCGTGCTTACCGCTGCGATCCTTTCAATGACTTACTCAAGAGTTATCGAGGGTGCTGCCAGCAGGAATCGAGTTGCTCTGGCTCTGGGCTTCAACAATTTTCTTCAGAAGGTTATTGCATTTGGATCTCCTGCCCTCTTTATAATGATTGGTGTAAATTACGGCTATGGTATTTCCTGGGATTTCTTCGGAGTTGCCGGCCTTGTGTGCCTCCTTGCGTATCCCATGGAACGCATGATCAGGCAAGAGTCGGAGCCCAGCCAGTTGGACTGCTGAAAATAGCTATGTAAGCATTCAGCAGACCTGTGAAGGTGAATAATTTTAATCCGCAAGATCAAAAAAATGGAAATTTAAACATGGACGGTCAGTTGTTTGTTTCGTTTTCTCTCTTTATGGTTATTGGTATAACATTGTTATCGAATTCCATTATTGCTATGTCAACAGGATCCATAACCTGAGCTGGTACATCAATAATGACCGGGGCACCCATGGAAATCTGAAGGGCCCGTGCGCCTATAATCCTAGCTTTTTCAAATTTGGTGAA
>JAVYSG010000055.1:2847-5055 GCA_038729325.1 Thermoplasmataceae archaeon
GCGAATTCCGATCCTTCAAGTTCTGTCAGGCTCCAGGTGATCCCGTTATCCCTGAATTTTTTTGATCCCATGGCAAGCAGCATTGCTGTGGATGATGATGGAATGAATGGATATGCCATAACCGACAGTGCCTGGATGAGATAGAGTGAAACGTGCAGCTTGTGCGCGCACTTTTCAGGATTGGTCTTTCTCAGTGCCCACGGAGCTGAATCATTGAAGTAAGAGTTGCTCTGGCGTACCAGTTCCAGCCAGCTTGAAAGGGCCTTCTTGATCTCCACTGCCTCAACGTGTTGCGAATAGTTCCGCACTGCCTCTTCAGCCAGTGAAACTATGTTCCTGTCAGCTTCGTCCATAAGATCGCTGTTGAATCCTGGGGCAATCTGGCTGTTCACAACGAATGAAGTTATCCTGTGCACCAGATTTCCGAATTTGTCTATGAGTTCTGTATTTACCCTGTTCTGAAGATCTTCCAGGCTGAAGTCTGAATCGCCACCCTCGGGAAGGTTAAATGCAATATAGAATCTCAGGTAATCCCTGTTAACCAGTTTGAGAATTTCATTCACTGTATAACCAATCCCACGGCTCTTTGAAAACTTGAGTCCCTTAAAATTCATGTATTCATTTGCCGTGACCAGGTATGGCAGATTGTAGTTGCCCATTGCCATAAGCATGGCCGGCCATATGATCGTATGGAATGGTATGTTGTCTTTTCCCATGAAATAATAATTTTTCACCTCGGGATTGAGATAGAAATCCTTCCAGTAATCATCCTGATGTTTTTCCTTTGAATATATTCTGGCACCTGAAACATATCCAATGAGGGCCTCAAACCATACGTATATCCTCTTGTCTTCATAACCCTCAATTGGAACCCGGACACCCCATCCAATGTCACGTGTTATGGGCCTTTCCTTCAGTCCGGATTTGATAAAGTTCCTGGTGAATGCCATTACGTTCTGTTTCCAGAATGTCTTTGTACCAAGCCATTCCAGTAACTGATCCTGGAACTCTTCGAGCTGAAAGAAGAGATGCTTTGTTTCCCTGAATTCAGGAGCCGTTCCATGCAAAATGCATCTTGGGTCTATGAGCTCCTGCGGATCCAGTGTGCGGCCGCAGTGATCACACTGGTCGCCACGTGCCTGGGTATACCCGCAGTATGGACATGTTCCCTCTATGTACCTGTCGGGCATGAATCTATTGTCTGTAAGGCAGAATGGAGAGACCATGATTCTTTCCTTGAGAAGGCCTCTGTCATAAAAATGCATGAAAAATTCCTTCACAGTCTCTGAATGTTCTGGATATGTGGTCCTGCTGAAAATGTCAAAGATTATATCCAGGTTCCTGAATGTTTCCAGATGCTCTTCATGAAATCTTGAGGATATCACGTATGGATCCACCTTTTCCTTCTCAGCAGTTATGGTAATTGGAGTGCCATGCTCATCGCTTCCAGAGACAAAAAGTACGTTGTTGCCCCTCATTCTCTGGTATCTGACAAAAATGTCAGCGTTAAGGTATGCTCCCGCAATGTGCCCGGGATGAAGTGGCCCGTTCGCATAAGGAAGGGCACAGTTGACAAGTATCTTCAAGGACGAAATTCACCTCCCAGCCTGATTATGACTTTATATAATATTTTGATTGATTGCAGGTGATTCCACGCGTGTATACCCCGTAGAAAATCAGGAGACTGCTGCTCTGAACCTCTTCATTACCCAGTCTCTGTCCAGATTTGACAGGAAATAACCAAGCCTTGGGCCACGGGTCTTGCCTATGAGGACCCTGTAGAATATGCTGAATCCGTCCTTTGGTTCGGTATTTGCAGATCTCAGTATTTCATGTATCCTGTTGTGTATCGACTCTGCATCCCAGCTTATACTCTGAACGGTCTGCAGGAACTCCCTCAGAATCGACTTCTCAGCATCGCCCAGATCTACAGGCGCATCTGTGGGCAGAAGCGTGAATTTCATCTGTTCAGGTCCGTATGCATTCAGCCAGGAACGTGCTATATCCATCTCATTCCTGAGATCACCTGAAATGCTGTCGTGCATATATCCTCCCCTCTTCAGTGCGGACAGCAGTCCACTGTCATCGTGATATATCTGTATTAGAGTGATCAGATGTCTGAAACTGACCACATCACCGGGCTTTTCCTCCCTGACCCTGCTGAGTTCGTATATCCTTTTTGCATCCTCATCATCAGAGGGCTCTATG
>JAVYSG010000055.1:5155-8123 GCA_038729325.1 Thermoplasmataceae archaeon
ACGTTGATTGTATCCAGTGTATCCAGAAAAGGCCGGAGGAAATATTCAGAATAAGTCCCCTCTCCCTGCGGTGCAGGAATCCTGTAAAGGGGCCATCCCACATACTTGGAAAATGAACTGTCAAGGAACGGATAGACCTTCCTGAGCGGGTCTATGTCATCACAGAGATAAATAAACCTGGCTTCCAGGCCTTTGTCCCGTGCTGCAACATAGATGAAGTTTCCGGTAAGTATCTCTCTCATGTTTCCCACATGAATGGGTCCGGATGGTGATATACCTGTTGAGATCGTCTGCTGTCCAGCAAGGTCCTGGACAAATGCGTCTGCCCAGTGCATGTTACCTACATTCCACCAACAAGGCTTGTTCTCAGTATGGATCTGATCTTCACGTCTGCAATGTCGTCACCGTTCAGTTTTGATGCAAGGACAACAGCCAGCACTGGTGTGCCGCCTTCATTCCTGGTATCCATGATTGCCCTCTTCATGGTCTCACCGGTGCTGACCACGTCGTCTATTATAACGACATTCTTTCCCTTAACTGATGCATAATTGCTGCTGAAGAACCCCTCCTTCCTGTTTGGATGAGGCCTGTAAACTATGAGCTCACGGCCAAGAATATATGACACCATGGTCGCAAGAGGAATACCATTGATTGTGATTCCAAGAATCGCATCAACTTCATAATCGCCATTTCCGGATTCCTCCTCTATGATATCAGCTATTATGCTGGCTATTGCATTGATGCGTTCTCCAGTGACGCCTATGGATCTCCAGCCGATTCTGACATCCTGTATCTTGGATTCCTTGAAAAATTCCTTGCTGAGAAGCCAGGTGACAGTTCCAACTGAAAGGTGAAGCTCTGTCGAGATTTCCTTATCTGACATTCCCTTATTTTTCAGGTCAAGCGCTCTCTTGTATAGCTCTTCTATGCTCTTCATCTTAATCCCCGAGATCCCTTCATCTGGTAAGGTAAAAGATTATATTATACATTATCGCAATTCCGGAATTTTTCCATTGTCATTTGCAAGCTCATTCCTTATGAGAACTGCCACTTCTTCCAGCTCTTCATCGTCAGCAGCTTTTCGCCCCCAGTTAAGTTCTCTGCTGCAGAATCTGGGAATGATGTGTACGTGGTAGTGGAATACTCTCTGGTTCGCACAGGCCCCATTGTTCTGGCCTATGTTTACCGCATCTGCTCCTACTGCCCGTACCACTGCTGGAGAGATCATTCTGGTTACCCTGTGCACCTCCAGGTACGCCGGTTCCTCTATGTCCATTATGTTTGCATAGTGATCCCTGGGTATAACCAGAACATGTCCTGGCTCAACCGGAGCAATGTCCATGAATGCAACAACACTGTCATTTTCGTAAACTATGGATGCCTTCCTGTCCCTTATGACGTCACGGCAGAAGACGCAATTCTCACTGTACATCCAGTGCACAATAAAACGACGGGATTAATAGAATTGTCGCACCTGCAAAGATGCTCAGACTAAAATACAAATCTGCATTTCAGAATCATGGCAAGCGGAACAATAAAGATGAACCAGCCGCCACCACAACCCATAATAGGGCCTCCACCGAAGTCCACCAAATACACGGGAGTGAAACACACCATAATGGTTATGAGTGGAAAGGGTGGTGTGGGCAAATCCACAATATCAGTGAACCTGGCTGTTTCTCTGGCTAAAAGGTACAAAGTAGGACTCATCGACGCAGATATAAATGGGCCGGATGACCCCAAAATGCTCGGAGTATCAGACGAGAAGGTGAATGTTACCGAGGATGGCAAGATACTGCCTGTGAAAACTAAATACAGCGTAGACGTCATATCCATGGGCTTTCTCCTTCCCACAGAGGATACTGCGGTTATATGGAGAGGAGCACTGAGGCACAAGGCTCTTCAGCAGTTCCTTGAGGACGTTGCCTGGGGAGAAAGGGATTTTGTAATAATGGATATGCCTCCTGGAACCGGCGATGAGGCACTGAGCGTTGCTCAGATAGTCCCTGACGTCGAAGGTGTAGTTGTGGTTGTGACTCCGCAGGATGTTGCTCTGCTGGATGCAAGGAAAGCCATCAACTTCGCGTCTCAGATGAAACTGAAGGTTCTCGGGCTCGTGGAGAACATGAGCGGATTTGTCTGCCCGCACTGCGGCGAAACCATAAATATCTTCAAGAAAGGCGGAGGAGAAGACGCTGCCAGGAAATACAATGTACCGTTCCTGGGTAGCATTCCACTGTATGCGGAAATAGTTGATAGCTCAGATAAAGGAGTGCCCTCTGTCACCCAGAACGACGCCATTGCAGAGGCATTCAATAAAGTTACAGAAAACCTTCTCGCCGTAATGGAAAAAAAGGCCATAACCAGATAACTTTTTCCATAATTTCTTTAATTTTTCTTATACTCTTATAGTTTCAATTTTTATCTCTGTTCAGAAAAACGGCAAAGATTCTTCAAATTCAAAAAAATTAAAAATACGCACAAGGGTATTATACCAGATTTCCGGACCTTAGCATGGATTGTGCATTCGGTCGATTAGTAACTGTAGACTGAATGCCTCGCCGAAGCTTGACACTTACATCCCAGTTCTATCAATCTCCTCTTCTAGGAGAGACCTAATAACGATGTCTATTTTCAGGGGCGACTTCAAGCTTAGATGCTTTCAGCTTTTATTCGCGTATGACGTGGCTACCCGGCAAATGCCTTGACAGACAACCGGCAAACCAGAGGTCACGAACCCCCGTTCCTCTCGTACTAAAGGCTCCTTCCCTTCAGACATCGAACACTCCCACGGAGAAGCAACCCTACTGTCTCGCGACGTAGTGAACCCATCTCAGGATCCCTTTTAATGGGCGAACAGCCCCACCCTTGGCACCTTGTTCAGCACCAGGATAGGAACAGACGACATCGAAGTAGCAAACCCTCGGGTCGATATGAACTCTTGCCGAGGACAACTCAGTTATCCCTG
>JAVYSG010000056.1:0-8047 GCA_038729325.1 Thermoplasmataceae archaeon
CCTTCAGCCAGGATCACGCAGTCAGCTGTTATGGTCTCCCCCTCGTTGATAACCCCTACAACTCGGCCGTCTTTCATGGCAAGAGCATCTACTGAAACACCGGTGATAACCATGGCTCCAGCCTGAGAAGCTTTCTTGGCCAGGAAACTGTCGAGTCTGGTCCTGAGTACGGAATATCCGGTCTTCTTCTCCTGGAATTTCTTTGTCTTGAAATCTATGGCGATTTCAGAATCACCTGTGAGAAATGATGTCACTTTCCTTTCAACGTAACGTTCAAGAGGGGCACTCTTCTCCCAATCCGGAATTATGGCTGCAAGATCATTGCCCCAGAGTATACCCCCGGAGACGTTCTTGCTTCCAACAGGGTCCCCCCTCTCAACAAGCAGTACCTTGAGACCCTGAGATGCCATTTTTATGGCGGCAGATGAACCGGCTGGCCCTGCCCCAACAACAATAACGTCAAATTCACTCATTAATACAGAATTAAAGATCGATTAATAATGCTTTTCCAATATCAAATGATCCATTTACATTTTTCTACACACAACGTCGATTTTCGTCTCTGACAGATCCATTGACATGCCCAACTGTAATATTTAAGGTTGCTTTCTGCCATTGCATGATTACAGTAGAGAAGCTGTATGACGTTCTCTACGCCAGGTACGGAACCACTGGATGGTGGCCGGCAGATTCTCCTGACGAAGTAATAGCTGGAACAATACTCACCCAGAACACATCCTGGACCAACGTGGAGAAAGCCATGCAGTCACTGAAAGCAAATGGACCGGTAACTCTCCAGGCCATATGCTCAATGCCCTCTGAACAGCTGGAGTCTGCCATAAAAAGCTCCGGATTCTACCGTCAGAAGGCTGCAAGGCTTAAGGGTCTTTCGTGTGCCATTCTGAGCAAATACGGATCGGTTGAAAAAATGGCCCGGGAGGATCAGGATGAAGCTTCAGATTTTCTGAAGAACATCAAGGGAGTCGGGCAGGAGACCCTTGATTCTATCCTTCTGTATGCACTGGAGAAGCCTGTATTTGTTGTTGATAAATATACCGCCAGGATTTTTCAGCGAACGGGAATTATGGACAAACCCGATATGAGAAGCATAAAAGAGGAAGTTCACATCTTTCTGGATAAAAACATCGAGGCCCTGAAAAATTTCCACGGTATGATTGTATATCTCGGCAAGGATTACTGCAGAACAAAACCTCTCTGTGGTGATTGCCCTGTAAAGAATCTGTGTGCTTATGCAACAAACGGTGAAAAGCACTCAGATGAGTGAAACGATGTTTCCGTATCCAATCAGGCGCCATCTGTTGCTTATGCGCCTTCCAATTGCTATGCGTTCCCCTTCATAAGCAGCAACCGGATATTTCAGAGAAATCTCAATTTTAGAATCCCTGGCAGTTGTGACCACTCCCACCGTATTTGCTGTGCCAACTGTGAGCATCAGGTTTTCCTTCGACCTTATTGGATCAACTTTCTGTTCTTCCTGGAAGCCCACAACACGCTTGAGGAGATTGGAATCTACGAGCATACCGGACACTGTTGGCGGGACATTTCCCTTTTTTCCAACAACCCTGCCGGTGAATGAATCCCCCTTGGTGAGATATGGATCCAGCTCAGTCCCAACAGCTGCAAGTCCCCCAGGCCTTATGGATTCGTAGCTGTTCTTTCCCGCCATGAGAGTTGTAATGGTTGTAATGACATTCTCCCATGTCTGTTTTCCCCCCCGGCTCATCTGAAGACCCGGAACTATCTCAATTTCATCTCCAACCGAGAGCATTCCCTGTACAAGCGAACCACCAAGCACTCCGCCCTTGAGTTTCTGTGGTGGTGTACCCGGTTTATTTACGTCAAATGATCTTGCAACATACATTCTGGGGACGTCTTTTTCTGAAAACTTAGGATCTGGAATATAATCAATAATTGCCTTTAACAGCACATCTATGTTTGAATTGTGGTATGCGCTGACTGGAATCACCGGGGAATTCTCGGCCACGCTTCCCTTCAGGAACTGCTTGATCTCCCTGTAGCTTTCCTCAGCTCTTTCCCTCGTTACGAGATCAATCTTGTTCTGCACAACAATGATGTTTTTTATGCCCATGATATCAAGGGCTATCAAATGTTCCCTGGTCTGCGGTTGTGGACACTTCTCGTTGGCTGCAATAACCAGAAGAGCGCCATTCATTATGGATGATCCTGACAGCATGGTTGCCATGAGGGTTTCATGTCCCGGTGCATCAACAAAGGAAATCACCTTTACGAGCTTCGCATCGGGGCACGATTCCTCCCTTGAGTAAAATATCTCTCCGTTCTGACCGGTACAGGAATAGACAGGTGTTTCAGCATAACCAAGCTTGATTGATATTCCCCTTTTTATTTCCTCAGAGTGAATATCAGTTTTTGTCCCGGTTAATGCCTTGGTAAGAGTGCTCTTTCCATGATCAACGTGTCCCACCATGCCAATATTGACAGATGGCTGTGGAAGCTTTTCCATCTTACTCCTTCTTCTCTGTTTCCGGTTCCAGAGGGTTTGGTCCGTACTGAACAACCTTCAGATTGAGCTGAGCAATATCCGGTCCTATTATAGCTCCCCTGTAGGTTACTCTCTTTCTGTATCCGGTCTTGGATCTCTTTCCAAGGGCGTATGTCCTGAGGATCCTTTTCTTTCCGCTAATCTGAAGATCCTGCCTCATTGGAAAACCGTCGTTTGTGCTGCCGCCTGTGATTTTAAGCTTATAACCCGGCAGCTCAAAAAAGACACCATCTACCTCATCCCCAATCTTCCTGCCTGTGAGTGAGTTCAGATTTTCAGGACTTACTTCCCTCTTATACGTCTTTCCGTTCTTTGAATCAGCTATTATTGCAACTGAATTTGCCATATATTACCCCTTATGAATTCTTGAAGACCTTTCGGCCCTTTAAGGTTCTACTTTATGATAAACTCATTTATAATATCTTTGGGACTTAAACATTGCCAGACATATTGCAATTGCTGGGGGCGCTTCAGGCACCATGGCAGATTGTAGATTTGACAGAACACCATTTCAGGGAGGGGGCTCGGTGACCGAAACTTCACGCTTTCTCGATTCTCACCGCAGTCACTTTGTATTCCGGAGTATGCTGAAGATTGTCTCTCTGTTTCCCGGTTATGCGATTCAGTTCCGTCTCTGGATTATTGAATGTGGCAAATGCTGTTCCTGGTAATATTCCCTCGTGGATTGATACCTTTATTCTGGTACTCCCGTAGGCGCTCACAACATATACTTCTTCGTTATCAGAAACTGAGAGGTTTTCGGCATCCTGTGGAGATATCTGGACAAAATCTGTGTCCCTGAAACTGTCATTTCCAGATCTGCCCGTCATTGTTGCTGCGTTGAACTGGAACAGTGATCTGCCCGTGCTAAGAAGGATAGGATAATCCTGTGATACCTTCTCAGGTGTCGGATGGTAGTCTATTGGCCTGATCCTGGTTGTTTTGCCAAGTGAGAAGGAATCCACATGCAACACCTGCGTTCCCGGAGAATCCTCATCATAGCATGGCCACTGGATACCACCAGCCTCCATCCTGGAATAGGTAATTCCGCTGCCTGCATCCCACACCTTGCGAATTTCGTTCCATATTTCTTCAGGAGTTTCGTAGTCAAACAGGTTTCCCTTTCCCATTTTGGCAGCAATATCCCTTATAATTTCCCAGTCAGCCCTGGAATTGCCCCTGGGATTCAATGCCTTCCTGACACGCTGCACTCTTCTCTCTGAATTCATGAACGTACCATCCTTTTCGTAGGACGAAACTGCAGGCAGAAACACACTGCCGAATTTCTTTGCCGTCTCATTCATGAACAGGTCCTGGATCACAACAAAATCCAGATTTGCGAATGCCCTGGCCGTTGTGTTCATATCAGGATTTGTCATATATACGTCCCAGCCTATGACCCACAATGATTTCACTTTCCCTGCGACCGCACTGTCCATCAGTTCCATTTCATCCTTCCCCTTTGTGGTTGGAATCGCAGCCCCCCACACTTTCTCGAATTTGGCCTTTCCTGCATCCAGTGTGATGTAACCTGTCAGCTTTGATGGTTCCACACCCATGTGCGCAGAACCCTGGACATTGTTCTGTCCCCTCAGTGGATTAACACCTGAACCTCTTCTCCCGATGTTTCCTGTAAGCAGGGCAAGATCAACCAGCGACATAACACTCTCTGTTCCCTGAACATGTTCTGTAATTCCGAGTCCGTGGAACATCATAGCTGGTCCGCCGGTGGCATACAGAATTGCAGCTTCCCTTATGGTATGCGCATCCACCCCACAGACCTCAGCAGCCTTCTCCGGGGTCCACATGGATATTTCTGCCAGATATTCATCAAAGCCGGAAACACGCTGCCTTAGAAAGTCCTGATCCATTGCTTTTGCTTCAACTATGGCATTAGCCATTGCGTTGATCAGGGGTATGTCCGTTCCGGGCCTGATCTGCAGGTGATAGTCGGCCATTGAGGCGAGTTCAGTCTTTCTGGGATCTATAACTATTAGTTTTGAACCGGAGAGAACCTGTTGCTTGATCCTTGCACCAACAATAGGGTGGTTTTCCGTAGGGTTGGCCCCAACAATGAGGAAGGTACTCGCCATCTCAATATCGTCAAAGGAGTTGGTGGCTGCGCCCGTGCCCAGAAGAGCACCCATGCCGCCTGCTGTTGGCGCATGACAGACGCGTGCACATCCATCAACATTGTTTGTTCCGATAACAGTCCTGGCAAACTTTTGGGTCAGATAGTTCTCCTCGTTTGTAGCCCTCGACGATCCCAGGATACCTATACTATCAGGGCCTGACTCATTCAGTATGCGTTTGAATTCTGAGGCAACCAGTTCCAGAGCTTCATCCCATGTGGCTTTCTGCCACTGGCCGCCCCTCCTGATCATGGGATCAGTTACCCTGTCCGGAGAATCTGTGAAACCAAAGGAGTACCTGCCCTTGACACAGAGATGCCCTCTGCTTACGGGAGAATCAAGAACCGGAAGAATTTCAACAATCCTGTCACCCCTTGTGCCTATGTTGATTTCGCACCCCGTCCCGCAGTAAGGGCAGACACTGCGCGTAAACTTTTCCGGATATCCCATGGTTATTACCGACACATCTTCGATCGCGCCTGTCGGGCATGTATCCGAACATGCTCCGCAACTCACGCAGGAGCTCTCAAGAAGGCTGTCTCCAGAATCCGGTCGTATCTCGACCTCATTTCCCCTGTTCCATTTGCGCCATACAAACTGCCCCTGTACCTCATCACAGATTCTGACACAACGGAAACAGTCTATGCATTTTGTCATGTCAACTGAAATGAAAGGATGCCCTGTTGAATCTCGAAGAGGTGTATTCTCCTTACCTTTGCTATCCTGTACAACACCATACTCCACGAGATATCTGTAGAAGTCCTTCCTTGTGTCCAGTTTCTCCGTGTCTATGTTTTTTTCCTCTATCATAAGTTCCAGTAAATTCTGGCGTATATCCCGTATTGAATCTGTAGATGTAATGACACTCATTCCATCTGCGAGGGATGTGGTACATGAAGCTTCAGGTCTCCCGTGTCCTTCAATCTGGACAATACATAGTCTGCAACCACCATAGGCTTCCAGCCTCTGATCATAACAGAGCGAAGGTATCTCTATTCCGGCTGATCTGGCAGCTTCCAGTACTGACATCGGCTTTTCAAATTCAAGGTCCCGCCCATCTATCTTTACGTGAAACATGATTTCACCTCCTCGCTGAACTTCATTCTGGCACTTCTTGCGAATTCTGCCATTCCAGTCCCAAGGCCGCACAGGCTTCCTGCAGCAAGAGATTCTATGTCTCTTTCGAACCTTATATAATCAGGACTTTCCCCGGATTCCCTCCGGAACATGCGGCTGAGTTCAGCTGTTCCGAGCCGACATGGTGTGCATTTTCCGCAGGATTCGTCGGCAGCAAATGTTGCAACGTGTTCTATAAGATCACATATGCCTGTAGATTCGTTGAAAGCGATTATTCCGCCATGGCCCAGTGACGCTCCGGCCTTCCTTATCTCTTCATAGTCTAGTTTTGTTCTGAATTCGTCCGGTACCATTATTCCTGATAGGGGGCCACCAAGCATTACCCCCTTGATGGATCCGTTTTTCATACCTCCACCTATGTCGTAGAATATGGTGTCCAGAGGGGTTCCGAACTCCACCTCATATATCCCGGGATTCACAAAGAGTGAGTTAAGTGATAGAAGCTTTGTCCCTCTGCTTTTTCCGTATCCGAGCTCACCGTAAGCCTCATGGCCATTCCTTATTATCCATGGAATATTTGCCAGTGTCTCGACGTTGTTTATAACTGTCGGGTTTCCAAACAGTCCCTTCTCAGTGGGATAGGGTGGCCTTATGGAGACTTCCGGCCTCATACCCTCAATAGATCTCATAAGGGCAGTCTCTTCTCCGCATATGTAGCTGCCTTTTCCCTGTACAACTGAAAGATTGAACTGGAAGCCTGAGCCCATAATCTCTCTGCCCAGAAATCCGGCAGATTCCATTTCCCTGGCGGCATTCAAAAATTTTTTGATGGCCTCGGGATACTCTGCCCTAATGTACGCATATCCGGTTGATGCACCCACTGCATAACCGCAAATTATCATTGATTCAATCAAAGCATACGGATTGTACTCCATGAGGAACCTGTCAATGTATGATCCAGGGTCTCCTTCATCCCCGTTCATCACCACATATTTTGCTTTGGCCTTCTCATTTGCCACCGATCTCCACTTTAATCCTGTTGGGAAACCAGCTCCTCCTCTGCCCCGCAATCCCGATTTCTCTACCTCACTGATGACTGAATCCCGGCTCATAGATAACGCTGCTTTCAGGGCAGACATTCCGGTTTCCTGCATGTACCGGTCAAGAGATTCATATATGTGTCCCATGAGGGGTTCCACCAGTACAGATTTCCTTGAGAAATTGGCTATCCTGGGAATATTATTGTCCTCGGAAGACGCAGGAGCAGTGAAGCACTTCCCGAGGCAGTATATTCTCCTGTGCCCTCTGCCCTGATCCTGAAGTGAGATACCCATGGAGTTACCTGCAACAAAACATGCTGTTCCGGAGCATCTCGTTTTCTCTGGAAGGCCGTTATTGAGCGTGTAGAATGATTTCATCTCTTCGTCTGATCTGGTCCCTGCGCGTAACATCTATATAAATGCAAAGATTGTTACTTAAAGAGATAACTTAACATTTAAGGGTATTCTGTCTTTAGGTAAAGAAACTGACTGCTGCGGTCTTCATCAGACTCCAGGATTTCTCAGGAGGATATTTTTCATATTTTCTGCATTTTTTTCAAAACGAATCGTAAATTGTTAAATTATTCCATCTTTTGCGAAACCTAATTACTCAGGAGAAAATTCCTGCCGGAAAGATGATTGTTCTCGGAATCGAAGGGACCGCCCACACAATAAGCTGTGGAATTGTTGATCAGAAAGAGATCCTTGCAAATTCTTCAAGAACCTATAAAAATCCCAGTGGCGGAATACACCCGAGGGAAGCCGCAATTCATCACGCTGAGCATGTTTCAACGGTCATATCCGAGGCTCTTTCCATGTCTGGCTTATCCCTGAAGGACATTGATCTTATCGCCTATTCCAGAGGGCCGGGGCTTGGCCCCTGCCTCAGGATTGCAGCTACAGCTGCAAGGACTCTTGCAATAAAATCCGGCAAGCCAATTGTTGGAGTGAACCACCCTCTGGGACATGTGGAAATCGGCCGTAAACTGACTGGATCAGAAGATCCAATGCTGCTTTACGTTTCAGGCGGGAATACCCAGATAATTGCCCATGTCAATGGAAGATACAGGGTACTGGGGGAAACCATGGATATTGGACTCGGTAATCTGCTTGATAAAGTTGCAAGGGATATGGGGTATCCATTTCCGGGTGGACCTGCCATAGAGCGGCTTGCTCTTCACGGAGACAGGCTCCTTCCACTTCCGTATTCGGTTAAGGGTATGGACACATCATTCTCAGGGATGTACACAGCCTCA
>JAVYSG010000057.1:0-7673 GCA_038729325.1 Thermoplasmataceae archaeon
CTTTTCGTATCCCTTGATGGCATAGGGGAACTTCACGATACTCTCCGCGGGATGAATGGCTCTTTCAGGCATGCTGTCGAAGGAATTGAAGCGGCAAGGGATCATATTCCAATGGCAATCAGTTCCACAATTACAAGGGATAATATGCATCAGGCAAAAGATCTTGTAGATCTGGCAGTAAAGCTCAAGGTGAGCATAAATTTCCAGATTGCTTACGATTACTCAACGGCAGATCCAAAATCCCCTGATCGCACCAGGCTGCTTGATGCCATCAACATACTCAGAATGATGAAGAGTGAGGGGTATCCCATTGTGAATTCATCTGAGTACTTTGATGCTGTGGTAAATTCATGGTATCTTGGTGAGAGCTGGAGATGCAAGCCATGGCTCACCATCAACATAGATCCATCTGGAAGAATTGTTCAGCCATGTTATGTCCTCAATGAATACAAGGGGGATCTGAAAGTCTGGGATGTTGATATCAGGAAAGTATGGAATTCATATGACTGGGAACCATATGAAAAGTGCAACAAATGTGCCCTGGCATGCTACCTTGAACCTTCCCTGTTCTCCTGGAAAAATCCATCAATGGTCAAGGAGAGGATACTGGATAATGTCGTTTCTTTCATATCAGGAGGCCTCTCCTGAATAATTATCAGGAAAAAGGTCCTGCTTCAAAATTGGCCGATCTCGCCCATCATTCTGAAAATTGATTCTCCCGCTTCTGTCAGCCTGTACTCCACTGCCGGTGGAGTGAATGGATATACTTTCCTTGTTACGATGCCACTCCTGACAAGCGCGGTCAGCGCCCTTGATATGCCCTTTGTGTCCCTTGCTTTCAGTGATTTTCTTATTTCATTGAACCGGAGGGCCCCCCTGATGCCCAGAAGGAAGATAATCTCAACGGAATTCTTTTTTGAGACTGAACCTATGACCCTTCGTGCATTGAGAACAACCTCCTGATCATTTAGTTCAAGTAATTTTACAGACGGCATAATTGTCACCTTGCGTCTTTCCTGATCCTTTTCTGTATAATAACTGCTTTGAATTGCCAGATACAGGTGAAAGAGATGGAAATGTATGGTTCACAGGGTATTGTGGATATTGTGGAAAACCTCAGAAACAGTATAGTCACCGTGAGAACATCCAGATATGGTAGAGACCAGTGGGGCAGGATCGACAGGATGGTCGGATCCGGAACAGGAATGATCATAAGCAGCAGCGGGTATATAGCCACCAACTTCCATGTTGTGTCGGGATCCTCTGGTATCACTGTTATCACGCCAGATAATGCGAAACACAGTGCAAGGGTTGTGGGTTACGATGAAGCAACTGACCTGGCGGTCATAAAGATCAATGCTCTGGACCTCAATTCATGCAGCTTCGGGGATTCGTCTGCAATCAGGCCAGGCCAACCTGTCATCGCCGTAGGAAATGCACTTGCTCTCCCGGGAGGGCCAACTGTATCATATGGAGTGGTGAGTGCCGTTGGACGGATTCTGCCATGGTCGGAGTTCATTACAGAAGGGCTTGTGCAAACTGACGCCGCCATCAATCCCGGCAACAGTGGAGGTCCACTGGCAACAGTAGACGGACTTGTCATAGGGATGAATACCGCCATTGTGCCGTTTGCACAGGGTGTTGGTTTTGCCATACCTTCAAATACAGTCAAAACACTGATTCAGCAGATACTGGAACAGGGAAAGGTGAGAAGATCATGGATAGGACTTTCCGGGGTTTCCATGGAAGATCTTGCTGATTTGCAGGAAAGACCGGGATTCACAGGCGGGGTGATGGTGGCATCCACTGTATCAGGAGGGCCAGCCGACATTGCAGGCATAAGAAGAGGTGATATCATTACAGAATTCGCGGGTAAACCCGTCAATAGCATGAGAGATCTCATAGCCGCAATTTCATCACTGGAAACCGGAAAGGATGCCAGTGCCGTTTTATACAGGGGTAGAAGACGCCTGGAGATTTCTGTAATCACAGATCAGATGCCGCCGGACTATCTGCAGAGATTCCATGGAGAAAAACTCAGACCATGGGATTGAGAGCAATATTATTAACACCCCTCATTTTTTCCTGCAATGATAAATATAGACGGCCATCTTAAAGCGAACCAGCATCTGAACTGGACACCTGAACTGAGACCCATTTCAGAAATAGAACCGGGCAGTAACGTTCAGATAGATATACCGGATTCTTCAACTCTGCAGATCGGAGAGAATTTCACGACTGATGACCTGCGGAATGTAGACGGTTCGCTTCTTGATGCTGCGGTTGGGCCCATATATGTGAAGGGATCTGAACCGGGGGATGTTCTGGAAGTTTCAATAGAAAAGCTTGAGGTCGCCAGCTGGGGATGGACCATGGTCTCCTGGGACTTCGGATTTCTGAAGCACAGATTCAGGGACCGACTGATCATATGGGACATTGGTCAGAAAGAGGCAACACCAAGGGGAGACTTCCTGAAGGGCGTGAGGATACCTGTATCACCATTTCTTGGGATAATCGGCACTGCACCATCCACAGGAAAACACGGGATGATACCTCCCCAGTACTTCGGTGGAAACATGGATAACAGGCTTCTTGGCCAGGGTTCAAAGATATACCTCCCTGTATCTGTTCATGGCGGGCTGCTCTCAGTTGCTGATCCGCATGCTGCACAGGGAGATGGTGAAATATGTGGAACTGCCATTGAAACAATGGCCACTGCAAGCCTTAAAATTGGCCTCATAAAGAATTCTCCCATAAGTGCACCCCGTGCTTTCTCCAACGATAACGGACTTGGACCTGTAATTGTGACCATGGGAATTTCTCCGGATCTCCACACTGCATGCAGCAATGCTGTTGAAACCATGATTGAGGAGCTGAAGACATATGGATTTACGGATGAAGAAGCATATGCTCTGTGCAGCGTGACTGGAAACCTCAGGATCAGTGAAGTGGTAGACGAACCGAACTACGTTGTGAGCATGCTTGTGCCGAAGGAGATTGCCAGGCAGAGGCTGGATTAGGAGCCTGACATCGATGCCCTGCCAATCCAGTATATGGACCTGAAAATCCCCATCACGTTGTTGAGGTCTATCCTGCTGAAGTCCTTGGCCTTCATTCCCTTTGTCTCTTTAAGCTCCAGGAAAACATTCTCTATGTGGCTGAAGATCTTATCAGTCATGGTATTTGTTATGATCTCGACGGTTCTGCTCTGCATTTTTTTGGTCATTTCCGGCATCATGATCCTTGTTATCTGAAGGTCGTATTTCCATGAGGTGTAAAGGAGATCCCAGTATCCTTTGGGAAGTTTCTCGAGTATTGGAAATGGATTGTTTCTGATTCTGGAAGTACCCATTGGTATGACCGGTAGCGGGAAAATCCACGCCCTCAGCCTGTTATCTATAATGTTCTGTACCAGGTCTATGCTTTCCTGCAGATCCTCCTCGGTCTCGTCCTCATATCCTATGGTCATTGTGTAACATGGCGTAATATATGCATCGTTCATCACTGGCGTGGATTCGAGTATCACGTTCTTCCAGTCGGATGGTTTCCATGGAAACGGCTTGCCACGCATATACTTGGAAATTATGCGTTCACTGCCACTTTCAAGACCAACGACAGGAGCTTCTGCCCGATATTTGTCGTATTCGGCAATGTGTGACAGTTCCTCCACAGTCTTTGGACTGCTCAGCACCCCTGGCGAAGAGATATGAGGAAAATAGATAACATCCACGCCCTGTTTTTTCACCTCTGTAAACAGATTCACAATGGCCTCATGATTGACACCAAGTCTTTTTGATCCGTAGAGCAGGATATCATCTGTCAGCAGTTCAACAGAATTTTGACCTGCCTTCTGATTCAGGTTAACTTCCTTTATTATGTCGGACAATGGAATCGACCTGAACGTTTCCGGGGTGATGGAGCAGAACTGACAACCCCTTGGGCAACCCCTGGTGACCTGCACTTCACCAAACCTGCTGGGTTTTATTATGGTGGGAATCTCTTCAATCCGCGGCATTCGACCCGTGATATTCTTAGGCATCTGTTCCCCACTGATAGCTTTCCTGACCAGATCAGGAAGATCAAGTTCAGCCTCACCAGAGAAGATGCTGTCGATCCATTCCGGCCTCTCCAGGGTTAACTGCCATGCTGCCGGTCCGCCTGCAAATACCTTGAATCCGTATTTCTTCTTCAGTTTTGAAATCTTTGTCGCCATCTCCTGAAAGAACTTCTCGGTCCAGCTTGGGCCCCCACCGAATATCATGGTAAGTTTGAATGTTACAGGGGCAAGTCCAAGCGGATCGTGAACCGATATTCCTACAACTTTCGTGGTTTCATCAATGGCTCTTTCAAGCATCTCAGGACTGACAACACTGACGTCAGATATGCCGGAGGCCACCAGGGATGCCTCCACCTTCCTCAGGGCATATGGGGCAAAAAATGCCTCACCTTTCCTGTTCGTCCCTTCGGGTGGCGTGAAGATGGAGTTCATTAGGACCCTTGGTACCAGTCTTGCTGGCATGCAGGCCACATACCCCATTGTTGAAACACCTGAATAGCTTGTGAAAGACCCTCTGTCCGATGTGAGAACAACTGTACTGCCCATATAATATGAACTTATTACGGAGATTTAAGATTTTCTAATATTAATATAACATTATGAAAGTGTTTGCCTTTATAAACACTATAGAGAGTGAATATTTTTTTGCTCCAAGTGCCACAAATTTGCAGAACAAAAAGGCAGGGAAATATTTATTTGTGGAGTGCCCTGTATATGACGTTGAGCAACTGCTGGTATTGCGGGAAAGAAATAACCGGATATGTTTTCCGAATCGCCCAGAATGATTGCGACATAGGCTGTGCTAATGAACAGATAACCAGAGCCAAGGATCTTCTGGGACGATTGAATGGGGAAATCGATTCATTTGTGGGTTTCGGCCTCGGTTTCGAGAAACCAGAGTTTTTCTGGTATATCTTTGTGGATGATCCTGGAATGCTTCAGTACCTTAAAGCTGAATTCAGCGCTGCTCAGCTGGGGTTCAGTATCTATCCGATTGTTACAGAGATCCCTCATCAGAATGAGCCGGAAATGATACCTGCAATTCCTGACAAATTCATAATGGGTGGAACTTCCATTGGCCACCTCAATTCCGCCACAACCGGGACCCTGGGCGGAGTTCTCAGAATGGGTGAACGGAAATATGTCGTTTCAACTGCGTCTGTACTTGCCCCATCCGGGGCAATGATAGGTGACAAAGTTGTTCACCCTTCAAGACCTGATTCTCCCAGAAGAGGTGTACTGCTGGGAAAACTTGTTGTAATTTCAAGGATGGCACCCAACTCTTCCAATGATCTGGATGCTGCAATAGCCGAAATTGATCCTGAAATACTTACCACTCCCAGAATCAAGAATATCGGTGTTCCCAGTGAATCAAGCGAACCGCACATAGGGATGAGCGTTCGGAAGAGCGGCAGAACCACAGGGTTCACTGAAGGAAAAATACTCTGTACAGATGTCAGGATGAAGCGCATTCAGGACGGCAGGCTTTACTTTATCAATGATCATTTCATCGTTATGGGCGAGGCCGGCAATTTCGCGGAGCCCGGTGACGAGGGATCACTTGTAATGGATAACAGGAATGCCGTCACGGGAATGGTGGAGCTTGCGGTTCATGGAATGGCTGTGTGCTCCCGGGGAACAGTGCTGCTTGAAAGGTTTGGTTTCGTCCCCCCAGAGTGCTTCGAGCCATTTGAAGATGAGGTGTGAGGAGAGCTGAACTTTCTACCGGCCTGGAACGGTGCTATTGTTAAGAGTGACGCTGCAATATGCAATTAACTGAGATGAATTAATATGGCAAAAATTGAAAAAAAGGCAGGAAAAACAAGAATAATACTATTCACAGGAAAAGGAGGTGTTGGAAAGACCAGTGTAGCAGCATCCACAGCGATACTTCTGGCCTCCAGAGGCAAGAAAACCCTCATAATATCAACAGATCCTGCACACAGTCTGTCTGATGCCTTTGGAGTGCAGATAGGGGCCGCTGTTACGGAGATCGCACATAACCTCCATGCCCAGGAGATCAGTGTAATAGAGGCAATAAATGATCACTGGGAAAATCTTAAGGGCTACCTGACTGGACTCTTCAGTTCGCAGGGCCTTGATCCAATTTCTTCCGAAGAGATCGCAACCTTACCCGGATTTGATGAGGCTTCAGAGCTTCTTTATGTCAATGACTACATGAAGGAGGGGAAATATGATGTCATTGTCATGGACAGTGCACCGACAGGAGAATCACTTAAGCTTCTATCATTTCCAGAAGCCATGTCCTGGTATATGGAAAAGCTCTTTCCCATAAGCAGAACGACTGCGAGGATTGTCAGGCCAATAATGAAGCCTTTCTCAAGCATACCACTCCCTGACGATTCCATCTTCAAGAGCATGGAGGGACTTTATGAGAGCCTCAGGGAGGTAAGAGGAATACTCACAAACGAAAGCATAACATCAATCAGGCTTGTGTGCACTCCCGACAGGATGTCCATGAACGAGACAAGAAGAGCATACACATATCTTCTTCTTTACGGCTATCCAGTCGATGCCGTCATAGTCAACAAGATCTTCAGATCGAACACTGGCGACTTCTTCCAGAACTGGAGAAAGTCACAGGAGGAGATTATGGCAGAAATTGATGATTCATTCCAGGATCTCCACATTTTCAGGCTATTTCTGTCGAAGGATGAACCAACGGGGATGGAACGTCTCTCTGCAATGGGAAATGACCTTTATGGAGACCTGGATCCACTTGAGATTTTTGCACACAGCATCCCCATAAGCTATGACAAGCATGATAATTTCGTTACCGCTCGCATCAGACTTCCATTTGCCACAAAGGAGCGGATGAATCTCTACAACAAAGGAGGCGAACTTGTCATTGAGCTCGATAACTGGAGAAGGGTCTTCTACCTTCCTCAGACACTTGCGAATAAAACTCCGGAAGCGGCAGAGTTTAATAACGGTTACCTTCTTATAGACCTGAAGTAAACATGACCACTCAGGAAGATGAATCGAGAGACTTTGTGTTTGAAATAAGGGTCAGAGTTCCCAAAGGGCTTGTTGACCTGGCTCAAAAGACACTGAAAGATGCCTTGGATGTTGCTGGAGATGTTGCAAAGATTGGCAGGCAGGCCGTCACTGGGAAATCAGGCGAATCTGAAAAACCGAAAGTGAAAAAAATGGAAATAAAGTGACGATCGTTGTAGCCATCATCTCTGAAGACTGACTACTGGAGATAATTGAAATGATCGTCTTACTTGCATTCTGATGATGGGATTATGCTCCAGGATTTTATTTTCGTCAGGTTGATTATCCTGAGGAAAATGTTTGTTCTTACAACTTTTTGATCAGGAAAGCCTGTGATCTTACGATGTGTATGAATTGCGATCTGTTCGTATTCTATAAAATTATTTCCTTTCAATTAGCACCATGCGATCTATTTCTGGAAAGGCTCTACCCAAAATGATTTAACATGCATTAGAACCAGGCTAAATGACATTAACATTTTGGCCTGGTGCGGATGAATGTCAACAGACCGGCACTGAGAAAAAATGCTCTTCATGACCTTAAATATAGCAGGTGAGAGATTCAAGGCATTTTGGAAAGGCAGAAAAATGGTCAACTG
>JAVYSG010000058.1:0-7580 GCA_038729325.1 Thermoplasmataceae archaeon
TGTGTCAGCGTCCCGAAATCGTGCAGCACAATGGACTTCAGGGCATCAATTACCATGTTACCACGGGCAGAAGCTGATCCGGAGAGAGATCTGATGAAGCTTCCGAACATCTCATCCTTCTTCAGGACCACTTTTTCAGCTTTTGAACCGATATAGCCTGGGAAAAAGAATGGCGTTATTATTATTGAAATGGCGATGTAAAACGGCAGGTCAAAAAAGAGTCTGGTTGCCAGGAGGACTGCCGCCAGCGCAACGGAAGACGCCGACGCATAAATAAAGACTCTCCTTATCTTCAACTGGAGCGGAGTTTTTATTCCTGTGTTATGCCATATTGGATCATTCGGCAGAACCATTTTGATTCCATAGACCAGCATTGATTCACCCAGGATTATTGTGATAAGGCTGAGTGAAAGCACAGAGAGTATGTTGATTTTAATGAGTACAGGCATTATCATGATAAAAGTGATCATGAAGGCAAATGCAAGAAGAAGCGATATGTACATATCCTTGTAAAGATCAAAGGTGTAAAGTGATGATATATAAGAAGTTTCAAAGTTATTCATCACTGTTTCTGATTCATTCTTGACGAAATCTTCAAAATCCTGGCCACTGTTTATGGCATGTCCAAATCTTGCAAGAAAATCTTCGAATACTTCGCTGGGTACCTTGGTGGAAACAAGCATGGCTGCCTCGGAGAGTCCTCGTTTCCAGTTCTTGACAAGATTCACAAGCCTTGCGATTTCAAACCTTATCCTTCCAAGTTTTTCTTTAGTGGAGATTATCTCAAGAAGATCTATCCTGTTTGCTGAACTGACTGCAAGTGTGGCAAATGCAGTCATGAAGTATGGAATATTGGAATTTATATCTGCCTTGGCTGAATCACGTTGAATTATAGGGCGCAGAACAGTGAACAGCATCAGGCTGGCGCCAACTGCGGCGAATATCATGAAGTATATGTTTACAAACAGGTTATAGAGCATGAATCCAGCAGCTGTCACCAGTGTTCCTGCTACTATCACTGCAGTGTCGCTCTTTTTGAATTCAATCCCTGCCAGCAGCTTGGAATTTTTAAATGTTACCATTTCAATCACCCGTACATTGGTATTGCGTTCGGACCTTTCAGATAGAATGTTTTGATGAGATCAAACACCTTGTAGTACGACGTTATGTTGTTGCGCAGCATGTATTCTATAATTTTTGCCCTCTTGAAAAGTTCGTCATATATAACCTTGGGATCAGCCATTCCTGCGGTTGCTGCAATTCTCTTCTCCAGTATGTAGCTGTTGTTGAGTCCCCTGAAAACGTGCTGATCTGTGGTGGCATCCCACTGAAACACCTGTTTGGTTGAAACACCGCCAAGTTCCTCAAAATAGCCCTCAATTTCATTGATGCTTGTTGTCCTCCTGAGGAATTTACCATTCACATATACTGCCTGCTGTATCAGTGCAATATTCAAATTATCCATGAAGGTCACGGGTATGTTGATTGGAGTTCCTGTGAACCTCTGTATCATCTTTCTTACGGATGCGGCATGGAATGTGGAAATCACGGGGTGCCCCGTCTGCATGGCCTGAAATGCCATTGATCCTTCAGCACCTCTTATTTCACCCACAATGATGTAATTGGGCCTGGACCTGAGAGCAGTTTTGAGAAGGTCGAAAAGTGTTACACGGCTGTCCTCGGCACCCCTCTCCCTGGTGACCAGCTGCTGCCATGCATCTTGTGGAGCCCTTATTTCAGGTGTGTCTTCGGCACTGAATATTTTTGAATCAGGCCTTATGAATGGTATCATTGCATTCACGACAGTGGTCTTGCCGCTTGCAGTCTCGCCGCAGACAAAGACGCTCTGGCCATATTCAAGTGCCAGCCATAAGTACGCTGCTTCCTCCGCTGACATCGTGTTATATTTCACCAGCTGGACAATACTTATGGGTATGTCCGCAAACTTTCTGATGGTGAAGCTTGGTCCCCTTGCAGATACATCGCTGCTGTAAACTATGGAAAGTCTCGAGCCATCCGGTAGAGTTGCATCAACGATAGGCACTTTATCAGAAACCGGTCGTCCAACCCTCTCGCTGAGCCTCTTGCTGTATATGGCAAGCCGATCGTTGTCGCCGAATGATATTCTTGCCTTTATGGAGCCGAATATTTTGTGCACTATGAACACGTCATTGGCCCCGATTCCGCTTATATCCTCAATGTGAGAATCCCTGATGAGAGGTTCAAGTGGACCCAGGCCGACCACATCCTTCTTGATGTTATAGAGGAGTTTCTCCTTGAGTTCTGGCCTCACTGTCGCACTCATGCCCTTGATCTTATTTGTGCTCCCGGTGGTGATTACCTTGTTATATATGGCCTCTAGATTTTTTTCCAGGATTTCTTCAGAATCCGGAGGCGGATAATTTGCAGCAAAGTTCAGTATTATCATCATGATATCATCCATGAATTGCTGCTCTTCCAGTGTAAGGTCGGGCTCAACGGGCTTGTATATTCTGGCGCCATTGTCCATATAAACATGTATGAAAATTGGATCTCCAACAGGATATATGATGTCCAGTGCCGCTACGTCTCTGAGTGAATTATCCGGTACAGGGACGAATGTAGGTGTCCTCTGTGCACTTATTCTATAATTGTTAAGGTATTCAGCCAGATGCGGATTTCTCTGCACAGCTGTCTGAAGACTGTCTGATGTCACATATTCTACCATGGATTCACCTCATGATACACTTGATATTTCAACAATCAGTCCCCTCCCTGGTTCTATTCTGAATGGTATTGCCTGCTGAAATGATTTCAGGGCCATGGGAAATTTCATCAGGTCGATCATGTGTTTCCGCTCACCTGCAAGATCCCTTGAGTGGAGTCCGATCACGGTGGTGGAGAGCTCCCGTATCTTCACAAGGCTAGCTGGATCAATGTCTGAGGGGTTGATTGTCACTATGACTATGCGTCCCTCAGAGAACTTCCTGAGGTGTGTAAAGTACTCAATTATGTTGAAGTCCTTGAACATCCCGGATTGAAGGGAGTCTATTATGAGAACCTGTTTTGCCTTCAGCTCATCAAGGCTCAGGAGTTCCTCAAGCTTAGCTCTCCTTCCCCTCCGCAGGAGAAATACTGACGTTATGAACGATATCTGGTCAGCCAGTATCTCATTGAACAGTGGATATCCCAGGGATTCAGCTTCTGAAATGAATTCCCTTATGGGAAACTGGGAGGATATGTATGCAATGGAGGCGTTATGCTTCAACATTCCATAGGCCAGCCTGAGACATAGAAGTGTTTTCCCTTCCCCGCTGCCCCCCTCTATGGTAATTATCTGGCCCACGTAAAGGCCTCCGCCCATCCTCCTGTCCAGTTCGTCCCCCGGAAGCGTAAAGTTAAGATACATGATTAAACCTGAATCTGAAATTCGAAATTCTTTGTAACACCGTTGTTTAATATAACGGTAAGCTGGTTATAGCCTGCGGATATTGTTGTGTTGACAACTATTTCGCCCACCTGGGCAGGCATCAGTTCCCCGTTTCCGTCCGGGGTTGTGAAACTAACAACGCTTCCTGTCAGCATACTGCCGTTTATCAGCACAGATACGGAGCTGTTGGTAAAGAAGAACCCAGCCTCCCCGGTGTTCTTGACGTAGAAAACGTATCCGCCGACATGGGGGATCTGACTTGGATTGTTGATTATTTCAAAATCAGTCTGTATGGTACTGGAAGTGCCCTGTGCAGAATCCTGCATGCTTAGGGCAAGATGTGAAGTCTGTCCGCCAAGGACTCCAACAACTGCCACGCTCAGGATCAGCGTTGCTATAAAGAATATCATTTCCGATGTTCCCATTGATGCCATTATACTTTAACCTCCAGATATTTCTCATAACCTGTGTTGAATACTATTTCTACACTGTATTCCCCGGCACTCTCTCGGAAGGTTATGTTTCCACCAGCCAGGGGAAACAGGTATTGACCTGAGTAAGTGAAATTGGTTACGGTACCGTTAATCAGGAGATTTGAAATCCCCAGATTTAAGGTTACTGAACCGGTATTTGTCAGGTTCACCGTTACATTATATGATGTATTCGATGGCCTGATGTAGTAACCAGTCACGTTGACCCTTGAATTTTCAAGGTCGTAACTGCGAGTATTGAAACCTTGCTGAGCACTGTTAAGCTCAGTGTCGGCATGAACGTAATCAGAATAAATTACACCAAAAAAAATGAGGGAAGAGCTTAGCAGAACTGCCACAGCTACAACGTAACTAAATCCCATATAGTTCGTCCACTCCCTTCTTCAACATCCTGAAGTCCCTTTCCAGGGCCTCAATCAGATCTCTGGTTATCTCTCCTCCATTGAGTTTTTCGATGAAGAGCATGGTGACAATATGATCCTGTATGGTTGGCTTCACCTTGTATTCCTGTACTGGGGTTATTATTCCAGTCATCTTGGTAAATTTAATCATCTGTTCCTTTACAGATGACGAGATCCACCCGATGCTCTCGTAATAGTCCAGGACGTCCATGGTGTTTTCAGGACCGTAATTGTCCAGCAGGAATTCCAGCCATCTCAGCGCAACCATGAGAGAAATGACATCGTCGCCTACTGTTTCCAGCTTGGCTTTACGGTGTGATTTCCATGGATATCTCGCTGATGTGGCACTCACATCCTGTTCAGGGTTCTGTGGCTCTGTCACCTTCTTCTTGTTGTTATCACCGGAGAGAAGTTTCTCCACATTCGAAATCTCCTTGAAAAGGCTATCAACCTTTCCCAGGAGAGAGTTCTCCTTGCTTTCACTGTACCTTTGTTCCAAATTGTTAAAGAGGGCTTCTATGTCCGATTTTGAGAATTTTGTTGGCGAGTTCAGCACTTTTTGCTTAAGCTCCTCAAGGACGAATTTTGGTATGGCCTTGTCTGCAGAATCGATCTTGCTCTGCAGGAAGCTTTTCAATGCATCATTGATCATTGTCATCCTCCTTTCTGTCTATATCCGAAATGACGCTGTCCAGATCAGGCACTCCGTAAAGTTCTCTGAGATCACTGATGGCACTGGTAACCAGGCCCTCAAGATCCTTGATCCTTTCCCTGAGAGTGTCCGTAATTTCCTTGATTTCTTCCGGGGTTGTATCCATGAAGGGATTGAATTTCTTGGACACCATTTCATACAATGATACTACCATTTTAACATTCTCCTTCAGTGTTTCCAGCTCCGTGTTCATCTCGGATATGTTCCTCTTTACGCCATCCATGGAGACTCCCAGCTTGCTGAGTTCGTTCTCCACGTTGCCGATTCTGAGGTTTACGCCGTCAATGAATTTAGCATCGATGGACTGTCCCTGTGTCGGTTGTGCTGTGTTCTGAATGTTTTGGGGTTGATTTGCTACGTTGACTGTGGTCCCTTTCTTCTTTTTTCCCAAGCCCTTAAAGTTGTCAAAGAGACCCATTGTGATCACTGAAATAAGAATGGAGCAGCCTTACTGGAGCTGCACCACCGCACTTGTGTAAGCCACAGGCGTTGTGAAGTCAATGACTGCCGGAGATCCTACCTGCGGAGTAACCTGGCCGGTAACCGTCTCTCCCTGCGCTATTCCACCTGTACCGAAGACTGCTGTGTTGTTTATCACAAGTACAACTTCAGAGCCGTAAGTCAGAACTGGATGAGCCTGCGTAAGTGAAGCACTTGGGTTGTGAATTACTGCAACGCCAAACTCACTTCCTGACAGCTTCCCGCCCCATGTTGCAGAGGATGTAAGGCTTATCAGGTTCGAACTTCCGGTCTGTGTGCTCGATGTGAAGTTCTGGTGGTATGTCAGCGATGCTGCATGGCCTTCATAATACAGGCTTACTGTTGCGTTTCCGAGATCAACTGCTGAGCCCCCGGTGTTGACTGACAGATATATCAGTGTGTAGTTCAGAACTCCGGATTCCGGGTTTGCTGTATTGCTGTCAAAACCTATTATCTGTTGAATTGCCAGACCGCTGGATACCTGCGCTGTTGTCTGCTGCCCAGTGCTCTGAGCAGTCTGCTGCAGGTTTCCGGCAGTGTGTATCAACACGGTAGCTGCCACTGCTGCAACCAGTACCATCGCAATAAATACGATGAGGGTACCGATTCCTGTCTCAGCCCTATTGGCCTTAAGGCTGAATACTTTCTGGAGCTTTTTAGCTCCCCTATATAGTGCTCTATTCATTAGACACCTCAACAGTGCTGAGGGTCTGAGTTCTAATAGGCATTTTTTGTACAAATTATGATATCCTGTTGAATCAGTAATTATGTAGGTAAAAGGAAGGAGTGGCGGTCAAACTACTGCTTATTGAGATCTGAACCGCGTATTATATCATATTTCTTCTGAAGATAACCCTCCCTGAGATTGGAATATGCCAGAGCATTGAGCTTTGCGTATTCGAGGAGTGAGGGATCGTTGCTCCTTTTGACTGTCCCCGGTATCCCAGTTACAAGAGATTTTTCAGGGACAGAAAAATTCTGTGTTACAACCGATCCTGCTGCTATAACGCTTCCGCTTCTTATGTGTGAACCATTGAGTGTGATGGCTCCCATTCCCACAATGACGTAGTCCTCCACTGTGGAACCGTGAACAATTGCATTATGGCCCACAGAAACATGGCTTCCTATTGAGGTAGGATAATCGTCGTCAGTGTGTACCGTCACATTGTCCTGTATATTAGAGTTATTTCCAACAACAATCCTGTTCTGATCGCCTCTCAGCACAGCATTGTCCATTATGGCCACATTATCGCCTATTGTCACATCACCAATCAGTGTGGCAGAAGATGCAATGAAGCATTTTTTTCCAATAACTATTGCCATAATCAGTTATCTTCAGAATTCTATTTAACATGTGCGTGTGTTGCTCTCTATCTTAATGATAATAAATCCTCACAAAGGCGTGAAATTCCGGAAAAGAGAGCGTCCCTGCTGTCGAAAAAACACGGAAAGTTAGTAACTTATGCATTGAGCAAAGAATCCATGCAATATCCTGTCACAGATAACTTTATATTATATATTTAAATTGTCAGACGATTGTATGATCAAGCTGGCATCCATGCCTGACTGAATCGTGCAAGTAGGGTGAGATCATTGTCGGTGCCGTATAGAATTACAGTGAGGGTGTCAAAGGATACCATGAACCAGCTTGAGGAATTGGTCGAAAATTTCCAGTATGAAACGGTATCCGATATAGTTAGAAGGGCTATTGACGAATTTATTGAAAGAAATTACAGGAAAGGACCTACGGCAAAGATAGATCTTGTACTACCGAAGAAGGTAATGCAGGACCTTGAATCTGACTTAAACCAGGGATCAGCAATCTCTCTGGATGACCTCATTAGGGTGATTCTCAGGGACTATACCCTCAGCAGAATAAACAAGGAGATCAAGGAAATCTCCAAGGAAGAGAACATTAAATAATATTCCTGAGCATCATGAAATCCAATGGTAGTAATACGGGCTGAAGAAAAGTTCATATCCGAGACTTTTGGCAGAGACTTCATCAGGAGGATATGGGATTTCTCTGAAATTATAGGGTACACTCCCGAAAGGGACGGCAGTGAAATAAAAGTTGAATTTAACCC